>NZ_JBYTAJ010000029.1:0-27229 GCF_058788075.1 Pseudomonas sp. FW305-20
GTGGTGGGTGATGACGGGATCGAACCGCCGACATTCTGCTTGTAAGGCAGACGCTCTCCCAGCTGAGCTAATCACCCGTTTGCATCTCCGAGGCCGCGAAATTTACGCAGGTACCGAAGCTAAGTCAATACCCCGCTTGAAGTTTTTCTGAAAAAGACAAAATCATGTCATTTCCCGCAGCGCTGCCAATGGCCGCCTGCAACCTCAAGACGCCGCTGTCGCGGCCCCTGCTCGAATTACTCGCTGTAAATCATCTTCTTGGTCATGCCGCCATCGACCACGAACTCCTGGCCCGTGACGAAACCGGCGTTCTTCGACAACAGCCAGGCGACCATCGCTGCCACGTCCTCGACCGTCCCTACCCTGCCCGCCGGATGCTGGGCATGATCGGCATCAGTCAACGGTTCGGCACGGCGCGCAGAGGGATCTCGCGCATCGATCCAGCCGGGGCTGACCGCGTTGACGCGAATTTCCGGCCCGAGGCTGATGGCCAAGGCATGTGTCAGGGCCAACAGGCCACCCTTGCTCGCCGCGTAAGCCTCGGTGTCGGGTTCCGACTGTCCGGCGCGGGTCGAGGCCAGGTTGACGATCGCGCCGCTGTGAGCGCGCAGATACGGCGCACAGTGCTTGGCCAACAGCATCGGCCCACTGAGATTCACCGCCAGCACCCGATTCCAGTACGCCAGATCGAGGCTTTCAAGGGTGATGTTGTGCGGATCGGCAACCGCCGCGTTGCACACCAGCGCATCCAGACGCCCAAACTGCCCCAGCACCTCCGCGACGCCCAATGCCACCTGCCCTTCGTTCGAGACGTCCATGGCGATGAACCAGGCATTGTCGCCGAGCACCTTCGCCACTTTCGAACCGCGCACTCGATCAAGATCAGTCAGCACCACCTGCCAGCCTTCGCTGATCAGCCAGGCCGAGATCCCCAGACCTATGCCCCGCGCAGCACCCGTGACCAGTGCAACGCGGCCATTGGTGCCAGTACCCGGCGTGGACAACTCGATCACAAGGCAGCCAACCCGCGTGCCAGATCGGCTTGCAGGTCGGCCACGTCTTCCAGACCGACCGCGATGCGGATCAGGCTGTCACGAATGCCCGCGGCTTCACGCTCTTGCGGTGCCAGACGGCCGTGAGAGGTGGTGCTTGGGTGCGTAATGGTGGTTTTGCTGTCACCGAGGTTGGCGGTGATGGAAATCAAGCGGGTCGCATCGATAAAGCGCCAGGCGCCCTCTTTGCCGCCCTTGACCTCGAAACTCACGACCGCACCGAAGCCTTTCTGCTGACGCAGGGCCAACTCGTGCTGCGGATGGCTTTTGAGACCGGCGTAATGGACTTTTTCGATGCCCTCCTGCTGCTCCAGCCATTCGGCCAGTTGCTGGGCATTGGCACAGTGAGCCTTCATGCGCAGGCTCAGTGTTTCCAGGCCCTTGAGGAAGATCCAGGCGTTGAACGGGCTCAGGGTTGGCCCGGCAGTCCGCAGGAAACCGACGACTTCTTTCATCTGTTCGCTGCGACCGGCCACAACACCGCCCATGCAACGGCCCTGGCCGTCGATGAACTTGGTCGCCGAGTGCACGACGATGTCCGCGCCCAACTTCAGCGGCTGCTGCAATGCCGGGGTGCAGAAGCAGTTGTCGACCACCAGCATCGTGCCTTTGGCATGAGCGATTTTCGACAGCTCGGCGATGTCCACCAGTTCGGCCAACGGGTTGGAGGGCGATTCGACGAACAGCAATTTAGTATTGGCCTTGATCGCCGCATCCCAGCCGGACAAATCCGCCAGAGGCACGTAATCGACTTCAATGCCAAAGCGCTTGAAGTACTTCTCGAACAGGCTGATGGTCGAACCGAACACGCTACGCGACACCAGCACGTGATCGCCGGCACTGCACAGGCTCATCACCACCGCCATGATCGCAGCCATGCCGGTCGCCGTGGCCACGGCTTGTTCGGCGCTTTCCAGCGCGGCAATGCGCTCTTCGAACGCACGCACGGTCGGGTTGGTGTAGCGCGAGTAAACGTTGCCCGGCACTTCACCGGCAAAACGTGCGGCTGCGTCGGCGGCAGTACGGAATACGTAGCTGGAAGTGAAGAACATCGGATCACCGTGTTCGCCTTCCGGCGTGCGGTGCTGACCGGCGCGTACGGCCAGGGTATCGAACGCTACGCCTTCGAGGTCGCTGTCCAGCCGACCGGCATCCCAATCCTGACTCATGCTGTCACTCCTTGCCTTGCTCTTTTTAGTAGATACAAAACCGGCCCCTCAGGGCCGGTAGTTACTTAGTTGTTATACAGATCAATGATCGCACTGACTGCCTGCGTCTTGACCTTGGAGGCATCGTTACGGGCCTGCTCGATCTTGTTCAGGTAAGCCTCGTCGACGTCGCCGGTGACGTACTGGCCGTCGAACACCGCACAATCGAACTTCTCGATCTTGATCTTGCCGCCACCGACCGCTTCGATCAAGTCAGGCAAGTCCTGATAGATCAACCAGTCAGCGCCGATCAGATCAGCCACGTCCTGGGTCGAACGGTTGTGCGCGATCAACTCGTGAGCGCTCGGCATGTCGATGCCGTAGACGTTCGGGTAACGAACGGCCGGTGCAGCGGAGCAGAAGTAAACGTTTTTGGCGCCGGCTTCGCGGGCCATCTGGATGATCTGCTTGCAGGTGGTGCCGCGAACGATGGAGTCGTCCACCAGCATCACGTTCTTGCCGCGGAATTCCAGCTCGATGGCGTTGAGCTTCTGGCGCACGGACTTTTTCCGTGCGGCCTGGCCCGGCATGATGAAGGTCCGGCCGATGTAGCGGTTCTTCACGAAGCCTTCGCGGAACTTGACGCCCAAGTGGTTCGCCAGCTCCAGGGCCGCGGTGCGGCTGGTGTCCGGAATCGGGATGACCACGTCGATGTCGTGATCCGGACGCTCGCGCAGAATCTTCTCGGCGAGTTTCTCACCCATGCGCAGACGTGCCTTATAGACCGACACGCCGTCGATGATCGAGTCCGGACGCGCCAGATAAACGTGTTCAAAGATGCACGGGGTCAGGGACGGGTTGGTCGCGCACTGACGGGTGTGCAGCTTGCCGTCTTCAGTGATGTAGACCGCTTCGCCCGGCGCCAGGTCGCGAATCAGGGTGAAACCGAGCACGTCCAGGGACACGCTTTCGGAGGCGATCATGTACTCGACGCCTTCGTCGGTGTGACGCTGACCGAAGACGATCGGACGGATGCCGTGCGGGTCGCGGAAACCGACGATGCCGTAACCGGTCACCATCGCCACGACCGCGTAACCGCCGACGCAACGGTTGTGCACGTCAGTCACAGCGGCGAACACGTCTTCTTCGGTTGGCTGCAACTTGCCGCGCTGGGCCAGTTCATGTGCGAACACGTTGAGCAGCACTTCCGAATCGGAATTGGTATTGACGTGGCGCAGGTCAGATTCGTAAATCTCCTTGGCCAGCTGTTCAACGTTGGTCAGGTTACCGTTGTGCGCCAGAGTGATGCCGTAAGGCGAGTTGACGTAAAACGGTTGGGCTTCGGCCGAAGTCGAACTGCCCGCGGTCGGGTAACGCACATGGCCAATGCCCATGTGGCCGACCAGGCGCTGCATGTGACGCTGATGGAACACGTCACGCACCAGGCCATTGTCCTTGCGCAGGAATAACCGGCCATCATGGCTGGTCACGATACCGGCAGCGTCCTGGCCGCGGTGCTGGAGGACGGTTAGCGCGTCATACAGCGCCTGATTGACGTTCGACTTACCGACGATACCGACGATGCCACACATGCGACGCAACCCCTACTTAATGGATCTGAACTGAACACAACTCACTGAGGCGTTTTGGCCGTCGGCAAGAGGTGCTCCTTGAACGGTATTTCAGCGGGTACGCTGATACCGCTGGCAAGCCACTGACTGCTCCACCCGAGAATCAGGTTCTTGGACCAGTCTGCAACCAATAAAAATTTTGGCACGAGCTGTGACTCTTGCCACCACCCGTCCTGCTGTACCGGCCCCAGGCTCAACAGCCCGACCGCCACGACCACCAGCAACACGCCACGCGCGGCACCGAAGGCCATGCCGAGGAATCGATCGGTCCCGGATAGCCCGGTGACGCGAACCAATTCGCCGATAAGATAATTGATCATCGCGCCTACGATTAACGTGGCGACAAACATGATGGCACAGCCCGTGATCACACGGGCCGACGGCGTTTGGATGTATCCGGCGAGGTACTCGGACAATGAACCACCGAACATCCAGGCGACGACTCCTGCGATGATCCAGGTCACCAGCGACAGTGCTTCTTTGACGAAGCCGCGGCTCAGACTGATCAATGCGGAGATGGCGACGATTGCAACGATCGCCCAGTCAACCCAGGTAAATGGCACAGTGCAGCCTACAGACGGATAAGGCGGCGCATTTTAGCAGAGCGCATGGCTATCGGTAAGCTGCGATTGTCAGTGCATTTCAAATCGACGCGATAGTTTTAGCCCCTATCGAGCTGCACTCGTCCTTGTAGCCGCTGGCGAAGCCTGCGTCCGGCTGCGCAGCAGCCGTAAAATCAGGCAATTCGGTCTATCCGGCATACCGTGCAAGCAGGGTTTACGGCTGCTTCGCAGACCGGACGCAGCCTCGCGGGGCTCGACAGCTGCTACATCGAGCCGGGGATTGGCGTTTCGTTAGCCACGCTCAGGCTGGAAACGCACCACAAAACCCTTGAGGTTCTGCTGGCGGCTCAACAAGTCACGCAGACGATCGGCTTCCGCCCGCTCGATCAGCGGCCCGACAAACACCCGATTCTTGCCATCGGCAGTTCGAATGTAGGCGTTGTAACCCTGGCTGCGCAGGGATTTCTGCAGGCTTTCTGCACTGGCACGGCTCGACAGGCTGGCCAGTTGCACCGACCAACTGACCGACAGGCCATTGGCATCGACGCGGCTTTGAGTCGTGTCCGGCTTGCCCGGTGCAGCCGTGATGGGCTGGCCAGGTGCAACCGTTGGCTTGTTCGCCGGAGCCGGCGCTGGCGCCACAGTTGGCGCGACCGGTTTGGCGGCAGGCGCAGGCGTCACCGGTACGCTCGGGGCAATCGCTGTCGACGGTGCTTCTTGCTGAGCGATTTCATCATCACTCGGCACAGGTTCCTGAGGCAGCGCTTGCGGTTCAGGCACCGCCACCGGCTCGACCTGAACTTGCGGCACCACCGGCGCTTGCGGCGCAGCCGGGGCTTCGACCGTCACTTGACGCTGTTCATCCTGGCGGGAAAACAGCATCGGCAGGAAAATCACCGCCAGCGCCACCAGAACCAGGGCGCCGACCATGCGCTGTTTGTATGCCTTATCCAGCAATGCCATTTGCCGCTTCCTCCGTGGAGCGCCGGGACAACCATTCGAGGGCCTCGGCGACACAATAAAATGATCCGAACAACAGAATCTCGTCGTCGCTCGTTGCCAGCGCGCATTGCCCTTCCAGGGCGGCCGCCACGCTGTCATAAGATGTTACCGAGGCGCCAAGGTTATGCAACGCTGCGTGCAAATCGGCAACCGGGCGTGCTCGCGGCGAATCCAGCGGCGCGACGGCCCAATGCTGGACACTAGCACTCAATTCACCGATGACACCATCCAGATCCTTGTCTGCCAACAGTCCGAACACTGCCAAACGCTTGCCGGCCGGTGGACGGCTAGCCAGGCGACGAGCCAGATACTCTGCCGCATGGGGGTTATGCCCCACATCCAGCAACAGGTTCAGGCGCTTGCCCTGCCAGTCGAACTGACGGCGATCGAGGCGACCGACCACCCGAGTGGCTTTCAGCGCTTCAATAATGTGTGCATCCACCCAAGGCAACCCGAGCAACAGGTAAGCCTGCAACGCCAGCGCGGCGTTTTCCATCGGCAGATCGAGCAACGGCAGATCATGCAGCTCGACAGCACGCCCTTGAGCGTCAAGACCGCGCCATTGCCAGTTGTGATCGGTGATACCGAGGTCGAAATCGCGCCCACGCAGGAAAAACGGGCAATTGAGCTCGCGCGCTTTATCCAGCAGGGGTTGTGGAGGATTCAGGTCGCCACACAGCGCAGGCGCGCTCTGGCGGAAGATGCCGGCCTTTTCGAACGCGACGGATTCACGGGTATCGCCCAGATAGTCCGCGTGATCCACACCGATGCTGGTGACCAGCGCCATATCGGCGTCGACCACATTGACCGTGTCCAGACGACCGCCCAACCCGACTTCCAGCACCACCGCATCGAGACTGGCGTGTTGAAACAGCCAGAACGCCGCCAGGGTGCCCATTTCGAAGTACGTCAGGGAAGTGTCGCCACGACCGGCCTCGACCGCAGCAAAGGCTTCGCACAGCTCGGCGTCAGTGGCTTCGATGCCATTGACCTGCACCCGCTCGTTGTAACGCAGCAGATGCGGAGAATTGTAGACACCGACGTTCAGACCCTGCGCCCGCAGCAACGAAGCCACGAATGCGCAGGTAGAACCTTTGCCGTTGGTGCCGGTGACCGTGATCACCCGAGGCGCCGGCTTGCCCAGTCCCATGCGGGACGCTACCTGCTGCGAGCGCTCCAGGCCCATGTCGATGGCCGAAGGGTGCAACTGCTCAAGGTAGGCGAGCCACTCGCCAAGGGTACGTTCGATCATAGGTTGGCGGGCACCGGTGGGACCACGATTGGCTCGATTGGCGCCGCGACGAATTGCGGTGTCGGCAGACCCATCATTTGTGCCAGCAGGTTGCCCAGACGCGGACGCAGTTCCTGACGGTGAATGATCATGTCAATCGCACCGTGTTCAAGCAGGAATTCGCTGCGCTGGAAACCTTCCGGCAGTTTTTCGCGAACGGTCTGCTCGATAACGCGCGGACCGGCGAAGCCGATCAGGGCTTTGGGCTCACCGACAATCACGTCGCCGAGCATCGCCAGACTGGCGGAAACACCGCCGTAGACCGGGTCGGTCAGTACGGAGATGAACGGAATGCCTTCTTCACGCAGACGCGCCAGCACTGCAGAGGTCTTGGCCATTTGCATCAGGGAGATCAGGGCTTCCTGCATCCGCGCACCGCCGGAAGCGGAGAAGCAGATCATCGGGCAACGGTTTTCCAGCGCGTAGTTGGCGGCGCGAACAAAACGCTCGCCAACGATGGCGCCCATCGAACCACCCATGAAGGAAAATTCGAAGGCCGCCACCACGACCGGCATACCCAGCAAGGTGCCGCTCATGGAGATCAGGGCGTCTTTTTCGCCGGTCTGCTTCTGCGCAGCGGTCAGGCGATCCTTGTACTTCTTGCCGTCGCGAAACTTCAGACGGTCAACCGGCTCCAGGTCCGCGCCCAGTTCGGCACGGCCTTCAGCGTCGAGGAAGATATCGATGCGGGCGCGTGCGCCGATACGCATGTGGTGGTTGCACTTGGGGCAAACGTCCAGGGTCTTTTCCAGCTCCGGACGATACAGCACAGCCTCGCAAGACGGGCATTTGTGCCACAGACCTTCAGGCACCGAGCTCTTCTTGACCTCGGAACGCATGATCGAAGGGATCAGTTTGTCTACTAACCAGTTGCTCATGCTTTCTTTCTCCAGTACCGGCGGCCCGAACGCTCTGGTTCGCAGCCCCGCGTATGCCCTTGAGCTAAATTCATATGTGTGGCGATGATCGATGGGTTGCCGGGTCAGTGAAGCGTGACCTGCGTACACCCCAAAAACCCTCAGCCATGCCTGTGGACGGCGGCAGTGTGCCAGCCGTCACATCAGCTTCCGCGTACCGCTTTAATGAATGCCTGAATCTTTGCGTGATCCTTGATGCCCTTGCTCGCCTCCACCCCGCCGCTGACGTCCACGGCATATGGCCGAACCCTTGCAATCGCTTCGGCGACGTTGTCCGGCGTCAAGCCACCCGCCATGATGATCGGTTTGCTTAAGCCTTGCGGTATCAGAGACCAGTCAAACACTTCACCGGTTCCGCCGGGCACGCCTTCAACGTAGGCGTCGAGCAGGATACCGCTGGCGCCTGGAAACGCATCGCAGGCGGCCGCGATGTCATCACCGGCCTTGACCCGCAGCGCCTTGATGTACGGACGGTGCCAGCCTTCGCACTCCGCCGCGGTTTCATCGCCATGGAACTGCAACAGGTCCAGCGGCACGGCGTCGAGGATTTCTCCCAACTCGCAGCGGCTGGCGTTGACGAACAACCCGACAGTGGTCACGAACGGCGGCAACGCCTCGATGATCGAGCGCGCCTGCTGAAACGTCACGGCCCGAGGGCTTTTGGCATAGAACACGAAACCGATCGCATCAGCCCCGGCCTCAACCGCCGCCAACGCATCTTCCATGCGGGTAATCCCACAAATCTTGCTGCGAACGGCCGACATGTCGATAGAACCCCAAGGTAAATCCGAGAAAGTCCCGGATGGTAACAAAAGCGTTCGAGGGCGTCAGCCGTCAAGTTCCGAGAAACCGGTCAGGAAGTGCGGCCCGATGTAACGCTCGGGCAATTCGAATTCGTCGCGGTACTCGACCTGCACCAGGTACAGGCCGTACGGGTGCGCCGTCACCCCACCGGAACGACGAATACGACTCTCCAGCACTTCTTTCATCCACTCCACAGGACGCTCGCCAGCACCGATGGTCATCAGCACGCCAGCAATGTTGCGCACCATGTGATGCAGGAAGGCGCTGGCGCGGATGTCCAGCACGATCATCTTGCCGTGGCGCGTGACGCGCAGGTGATGCAGCTCCTTGATCGGCGACTTGGCCTGACACTGGCCGGCACGGAACGCGCTGAAATCGTGGGTGCCGACCAGGTACTGCGCGGCCTCGGCCATGCGCTCGACGTCCAGCGGACGGTGATTCCAGGTGATTTCTTCGTTCAGGTGCGCCGGACGGATCTGGTCGTTGTAGATCACGTAGCGATAGCGCCGGGCAATAGCCTTGAACCGCGCATGAAAATGCGCCGGCATGACCTTGGCCCAGCTGACACTGACGTCGTGAGGCAAATTGATATTGGCGCCCATGACCCAGGCTTTCATCGAACGCTCGACCTGAGTATCGAAATGCACCACCTGACCGCACGCATGCACGCCGGCATCCGTACGCCCGGCGCAGAGCAGTGACACCGGTGAGTCGGCGACTTTGGACAAGGCCTTTTCAAGCGTCTCCTGCACGGTGAGTACACCGGAGGCCTGACGCTGCCAGCCGCGATAGCGCGAGCCTTTGTATTCAACGCCCAACGCGATCCGGAAAAAGCCCTCGGCCGCCAGTTCGGCGGCCGGATTATCTATATTTGCCAAGGAGTGACAGCCTGCTGATGTACGCAAAGGCGGGCATTATAAGGCTGTCAGGCAGGGACGCCAGAGGCGTATGTTTTTTGTGGCCTGACGTGTCGGGGTTGATCGTTCCCACGAAGAGCGTGGGAACGGGCTGTCGTGGACTGAAACAAAAACGGCAGCCTCAATGGGCTGCCGTTTTGTTTACGCCTTACCGATCAATCAAGCCAGACGCGAAAGCATTTCGTTGGCTTCGCTCTTCTGACCCGCATCCCCCTCAGTCACCACTTCATTGAGGATGTCCCGGGCGCCGTCGGCGTCGCCCATGTCGATGTAGGCCTGGGCCAGATCGAGCTTGGTCGCCACTTCGTCGGTGCCGGAAAGGAAATCGAATTCCGGCTCGTCAGCGGCGGAGGCCATGGCGTCTTCTGCGGTGAAACTCGGCTCGCCAAAACTCTGGGACAGGCGATCGAGCTCGGCGTTGACGTCTTCCAGTTCGGCTGCAAACGCGTCCGGAGCGTCTGGCGCATCCATTTCGTCAGCCAGCGACAGGTCGAAATCGGCTGGCAGCTCCAGATCGTCCAGCGCAGCTGCAGGAACAGCCGGCGCTTCAGCGACAGGCAAGTCCAGGTCCTTGACGCCGTCATCCAGGCTCAACAGGAAGTCGTCTTCGGCCAGGGTCGCCGGCGAGGCATCCCCACCAAGATCCATATCCAGGTCGAAGTCCGACAGGTCATCGAGGTTTTCCTTGATGTCGGTCTGCTGCTGCAACACCGACTCGAAGCTCAGGTCGTCGTCCAGCGGGAATTCGTCCAGATCTGCTGCAGCCACTGGTGCTGGTACAACCACTGCCGGCGAGGCAGTTTCCAGATCATCCAGGCTCAAATCGAAGGCACTGTCGAGATCATCGAGCTCAGGTTCAGGTTTTTCTGGTGCTGGTTCGGGTGCTGGCTCGGGTGCAACCACTGCCGGCGAGGCAGTTTCCAGATCATCCAGGCTCAAATCGAAAGCACTGTCGAGATCATCGAGTTCTGGTTCTGGTTCTGGTTCTGGTTCTGGTTCTGGCTCTGATGCAACCCCTGCCGCCGAGGCATTTTCCAGATCATCCAGGCTCAAATCGAAAGCATTGTCGAAGTCATCGGGCACTGCCGGCGCCGGCGCTTCTGGCTCGTCCAGCAGTAGATCCTTGACGTATTGCGCGTCCAGTTCGGCAGCGATCGCAGCGGCTGCGATACCACCGGCTGCCGCAACGGCCATGGCCGGGAAGCGGCTCTTGAGTTTTTCGACCTGAGCAAAGTTGTCGCCATTGGCCACCAGTTGGCGTTCCTGGGCAACGAATGCATCGCGGTCACCTTGCTGACCGTAGACTTCCATCAGCTTGAGGCGCAAGTCGCTGCGTTGAGGCTCTTGCTTGATTCCGTCTTCCAGCAAGGCGGCCGCCTGATTCAGACGACCGGCAGTGATGTGCGACTGCGCCTTGCTCAATACATCGTCATTGCGCTCGCCAGCAGGCGAAACCAATGGCGCAGCGATCGGCGGCGTCACCACAACCGGAGCAAACACCGGCGCGGGTGCAGGGGCTGGTGCAGGCGGTGGCGTTGGCGCGGTAGCGAGCTTCACGCTCGGCGGCGGCACTTCCAGGTCATCAAAGATGCCTTTTGGCAGGTCGAGCTCAGCGGAGAACGCCTGCTCCTCGGCCAAATCACGGGCCATGCGCAAATGCTTTTCGGCTTCTTGCTGGGCTTTGCGGCGACGCGCCAGCAACAGCAGCAGGAACAGCGCCACCACGGCGGCGCCCCCTGCCAGACCCAGCAGCCACGGATTGGTCAGCAGCTCTTTGAATTGCTGATCGTCAGAGGCTGCCGGCGTTGGCTCGACAGGCTTCTCGGCAGGAGGCGCAGCGTCCTGGGGAGCAGCCGCTTCTGGCGCAGGTGCAGGCGCTGCATCAGGATTGGCTGCGAGCTCGGCTGACATTGCCGGAGCGGTCGCATCGGATGCCGGCGTACCCGCCGCGCCTTCAGCCTGCAACTTGGCCAGTTGATTGTTCTTCAGCTCGATCAGGCGTTGCAGCTTGTCTAGCTGACTTTGCAGATCGGTCATGCGGCTTTTCAGTTCGGCGTTGTCACGACGGGTCGTGTCGAGGCTTTCCTGGGTCACGGCCAGCTTGTTGCTCAAATTCTTGGCATCACCCGCAGCGCCTTTGCCACCGGCCTTGCCGGACTCGGCAGAGACCAGGCTCAGCTTGTCTGTCGCTGTTTGCGACGAAGGGCCTTCACCGCGAGCGCGTTTGGTGGCATCGAGCTGCTGCTGTCCGGTCCCGGGCTTCGCCACGTAGCGACGCCCCTGTCGCCACGCAGTGTTCTGCGCGGAGACTTCGGCAATGGCTTTCGGTTGCGGCAGGCTGGTGCTCTGTGCCTGATCCGGCAGACGCAGCACCTGACCGGCTTTCAACCGGTTGATGTTGCCGTCGATAAAGGCATCCGGATTCAACGCCTGGATGGCCAGCATGGTTTGCTGGACCGAGCCGCCATTGCCCGTCTTCTCGGCGATTTCCCACAGGGTATCGCGCGGCGCGGTGGTGTATTGGGAGGGTTTGGTGCCACCGGTCACCGGAGCGGTGACGGTTTGCGTCGGAGCAGGTTGCGCAGCCGCATCAGCGGTTTGCGGCGAGAACTTGGACGGATCGAGCAGCACGCTGTAATCGCGCAGCAGGCGACCGTTGGGCCACATCACCTGAACCAGGAATTTCACCATGGGTTCGGAGAGTGGCTTGCTGGATGTCACACGCAAGATGCTTTTACCGCTGGCATTGAGCACCGGGGTAAAGGTCAGGTCATTGAGAAAGGCCTGGCGATCAACGCCGGCCTTGGCGAAATCTTCGGGCGAAGCCAGGCTCGGCACCACTTCGGCAGCGGTGAGTTCCTTGACGTCGAGCAACTCGATTTCTGCCACCAGGGGTTGGTTCAGCGTCGACTTCAGGGTCAATTCCCCGAGCCCGAGGGCATGCGCCATACCGGAGGACAGCGCCGAGGCGGCCGCTATTGCTAACACCAGTTTGCGAACTTGAACCATAGCCTCATCCTTTGTTTGAACATTCCTCGGCCAGCGAGAAGGTGTTTATAGTCGCTGCCGTAAGGCATTGCGCGCGGCGGCGAAGAGTCATCGCGCGCGATCATTTCATTCATGCCACGCAAAACCCCGCAGGGAGCCCGCATTCAGCAGTCCAGCCAAGCATAGCGCCCGACTGGATTCATTCGACAAATTGTTGCCAAGTATCTTTTACAGCAGGCCTTTTATCAACAATTCAGCCACCTGCACAGCATTGAGCGCTGCGCCTTTGCGTACGTTATCTGACGTCAGCCACAAATTAAGTTCCGACAGGTCGTCGATCCCGTGGCGAACCCGACCAACGTAAACCACGTCCTGCCCTACCGCATCGCCTACCGGCGTCGGGTAATCACCGGCTTCCACCAGCTCTATACCGGGCGCGTCTTCCAGGGCGGCGTTGACTTTTGCCAGGTCGATGTCGCTCGATGACTGCAAGGTCACGTTAAAGCTATCGCCAAAAAACACCGGGGCTTGAATGCAAGTCACGGAAATCTTTAATAAAGGCAGCGCCATGACCTGACGCAGCTCGCGTACCAGGCGTTTTTCCAGCAGCGTGTGACCCTGTTCATCAGGCTTGCCCACTTGCGCCAGCAGGTTGAAGGCCATCTGCCGATCAAAGAACGTCGGCTCCAGCGGACGCACATTCAGCAGCTCGGCTGTTTGCCGCGCCAGCTCGGTGACGGCTTCGCGGCCCTGGGCGGAGACGGCCAGGCTGGCGGTCAAATTGATCCGTTGCAGATCGAGCAAACCGAGCAACGGCGCCAGCACGACCGCCAATGTGGTGGCCGAAGGGCTTGGACTGCTGACCTGGAACGGCTTTTTCAAACCGGCCAGCACCTGGGCGTTGGCTTCAGGCACGACTTGTGGCGCCTGATCGGCCGGCAAGGCGCCGGACAAGTCGATCAACGAACAACCGGCGGCGGTGGCACGCGAGGCGAAACTCAGGGTTACCGCCGGGCCGGCAGCGAAGAACACCAGCTGGACTTTGCTGAAGTCGAACTCATCGACCTCCCTCACCCGCACGTTCTTGCCGCGAAACGGCACCGAATGCCCGGCGGATTCGCTGCTGGCGAGCAGGTGCAGATTGCCGACCGGGAAGTCGCGCTCTTCGAGAATCTGCACGAGCGTTTCGCCGACAGTACCGGTGGCGCCGATCACGGCAATATCAAAGGACTGGTTCATGGATCTACCTCTGGCGAAACGGGGGGAGCGGCACTTTACCGGGTGGTTGGCATGCAGGCAATTCACGCCCACCCCGATCGCTCCCACACTCTGCGTGGGAACGATCGGCAGGAACAAAAAACCCGCACCTCTTTCAAGGCACGGGTTCCTTTATGACTTCAACCGATCAACGCTCAAGCAGGATCCGCAGCATGCGACGCAGCGGTTCGGCCGCGCCCCACAGCAGTTGGTCGCCGACGGTGAACGCGCCGACGTACTGCGTGCCCATGTTCAGCTTGCGCAGACGGCCAACCGGCACGTTCAGGGTACCGGTGACCTTTGTAGGGCTCAGCTCCTGCATGCTGATTTCGCGGTTGTTCGGCACCAGTTTGACCCAAGGGTTGTGCTGGCTGATCAACCCTTCGATGTCAGCGATCGGCACGTCTTTGTTCAGCTTGATGGTCAGCGCCTGGCTGTGGCAACGCATGGCGCCGATGCGCACGCAGATGCCGTCGACCGGGATCGGGCTCTTGAAGCGACCGAGGATCTTGTTGGTCTCGGCCTGGGCTTTCCACTCTTCGCGGCTCTGACCGTTCGGCAGTTCCTTGTCGATCCACGGGATCAGGCTGCCGGCCAGCGGTACGCCGAAGTTCTCGGTCGGGTACGCGTCGCTGCGCATGGCTTCGGCAACACGGCGGTCGATGTCGAGGATCGCGCTGGCCGGGTCGGCCAGTTGATCGGCGACAGCGGCGTGGGTCACACCCATTTGCTTGATCAGTTCACGCATGTGCTGCGCGCCGCCACCGGAGGCGGCCTGATAAGTCATGGCGCTCATCCACTCGACCAGACCCGCCTCGAACAGGCCCCCCAGGCCCATCAGCATCAGGCTGACGGTGCAGTTGCCGCCGATGTAGTTCTTGGTGCCCGCGTCGAGCTGCTGGTCGATGACCTTGCGGTTAACCGGGTCCAGGACGATGACCGCGTCATCCTGCATGCGCAGGCTGGAAGCGGCGTCGATCCAGTAACCCTGCCAGCCGGCTTCGCGCAGCTTCGGGAACACTTCGCTGGTGTAGTCGCCACCCTGGCAGGTCAGAATCACGTCGAGGGTTTTCAGCTCTTCAATGTTGTAAGCGTCCTTGAGCGGAGCAATGTCCTTACCCACGGACGGGCCTTGGCCACCGACATTGGAAGTGGTGAAAAACACCGGCTCGATAAGATCGAAATCCTGCTCTTCCAGCATCCGCTGCATGAGCACGGAACCGACCATACCGCGCCAACCGATCAGACCTACACGTTTCATCGCAACTACACCTTCTTCAAAAGTGGGCCGCTGCCTTCATGGTTGAAAGTTGCAGCGGGCCAAAGAGATTACAGATTCCGCAGCGCGGCGACTACTGCGTCGCCCATTTCCTGCGTACCGACTTTAGTGCAACCGGCCGACCAGATGTCGCCCGTACGCAGGCCCTGGTCCAATACCAGACTGACGGCCTGCTCGATGGCATCGGCCGCATCCTGCAGATTGAAGCTGTAACGCAGCATCATCGACACCGACAAAATGGTCGCCAACGGGTTGGCGATACCTTTGCCAGCGATGTCCGGCGCCGAACCGTGGCACGGCTCATACATGCCTTTGTTGTTGGTATCCAGGGACGCCGAGGGCAGCATGCCGATGGAACCGGTGAGCATCGACGCCTGGTCGGAAAGAATGTCGCCGAACAGGTTGTCGGTGACGATCACGTCGAACTGCTTTGGTGCGCGCACCAGCTGCATGGCGGCGTTGTCGACGTACATGTGGCTGAGTTCGACTTCCGGGTAATCCTTGGCCACTTGCTCGACGATTTCACGCCACAGTTGACTGGACGCTAACACGTTGGCCTTGTCTACCGAACACAGTTTCTTGTTACGAACCATGGCCATGTCGAAACCGACACGGGCGATACGGCGGATTTCGCTTTCGCTGTACGGCAGGGTGTCGTAGGCCTGACGCTCGCCGTTTTCCAGGGTGCGAACGCCACGTGGCGCGCCGAAGTAGATACCACCGGTCAGTTCACGGACGATCAGGATATCCAGGCCAGCCACGATTTCAGGCTTCAGGCTCGAAGCCTCGGCCAGTTGCGGGTACAGGATCGCCGGACGCAGGTTGCCGAACAGGCCCAGTTGCGCACGGATTTTCAGCAGGCCGCGCTCAGGGCGGATGTCACGCTCGATGGTGTCCCATTTCGGGCCGCCCACGGCGCCCAGCAATACAGCGTCAGCTGCGCGTGCACGGTCCAGGGTTTCGTCAGCCAGCGGCACGCCGTGCTTGTCGATGGCAGCGCCGCCGATCACGTCATGGCTCAGCTCGAAGCCCAGGCTGTACTTGTCGTTCGCCAGCTCCAGCACCTTGACCGCTTCGGCCATGATTTCCGGGCCAATACCGTCACCTGGGAGAATCAGAATCTGCTTGCTCATGCTTTCCTCATGTCATCAGTCGGTGCGCCCTGGGGCACACCCGGAAAAATTGGTTTGACGCTTACCTTTCAGCCATCAGTACCAACACATCGGTACTGAACGAGCCATCAGCCTCGATTTCAAAATATTCGCGTACTTCATTGCCCATCGATTGCTGCAGCTCGAGGATTGCCGCGCGCATCACTTCTGGGGTGCGCATGCGCTCGACCCAGGAGGTGTACTCCAGACGCAACCGTTGACGAGTGGTGCTGCGGGTATGCAACCCCGCTTCGCTGACCTGACGCAACCACTCACCGGCGGAATAATCGCGCACATGGCTGGTGTCGCGCAGCACTTCGACGCTTTGCAGGTAAGTGTCGAACAGCGGACTGCCCGGTGACAACACGTCGATGAACGCCGCCACGCCGCCCGGCTTCAGCACCCGGCGAACCTCTCGCAGGGCCAGGCCGAGATCGCTCCAATGGTGCGCCGAATAACGGCTGAAGACGAAATCGAATTCGCCATCGGCGAAGGGCAAGTGCTCGGCGGCGCCCAGCACGGTGGACACGTTGGTCAGGCCGCGATCAACGGCAGCACCGGCCACCACGTCGAGCATCTGCTGCGACAAATCGTAGGCCACCACTTCCTTGACCAGCGACGCCACGTGAAAACTCACGTGACCGGCGCCGCAGCCCAAGTCCAGCACTCGGGCATCGCCCTGCCCTGCCAGTTCAGCCTGTAGCAACGCAAATTCGGTGCCCTGAGCGTGCACGGCGCTGCTCAGGTAGGCCGAGGCTTGTTCGCCGAATTGCTTTTGTACGACTTGGCTGTGGGCGGTGCTGGTCATCGTAATGTCCTGATATTTGTGTTGTCTGGGCTGCCGTCATCGCGAGCAAGCTCAGCTCCTACAGGGGATCTGTGGTACTCACATAACCTGTGGGAGCCGAGCTTGCTCGCGATGGCGTAATTACGCCTTACGCAGAATCAAACGTCGCGAAACAACCACGGCTGGCTCGCACGGTGTTTGGCTTCAAACGCCGCAATCGCTTCGTGATCCATCAATGTCAGACCGATATCGTCGAGGCCATTCACCAGGCAGTGTTTACGGAATTCGTCCAATTCGAATTTGTAGACCTTGCCATCCGGACGGGTCACGGTCTGGGCTTGCAGGTCGACCGTCAACTCGTAACCCGGATTGGCCTCGACTTGCTGGAACAACTCATCCACTTCAGCGTCGGTCAAGATGATCGGCAACAAGCCGTTCTTGAAGCTGTTGTTGTAGAAGATGTCGGCATAGCTCGGCGCAATGATGCTGCGAAAACCGTACTCTTCCAGCGCCCACGGCGCGTGTTCACGGCTGGAGCCGCAACCGAAGTTTTCGCGGGCCAGCAGCACGCTGGCGCCTTGATAACGCTCGGCGTTGAGCACGAAGTCCTTGTTCAGCGGACGCTTGGAGTTGTCCTGGTAGGCATAGCCCACGTCCAGGTAGCGCCATTCGTCGAACAGGTTCGGACCAAAACCGGTGCGCTTGATCGACTTCAAGAACTGCTTCGGAATGATCTGGTCGGTGTCGACGTTGGCACGGTCCAATGGCGCGACCAAACCGGTGTGTTGGGTAAAAGCTCTCATGTGCGGTTCCTCAGATCAGTTCGCGAACGTCGATGAAACGACCGTGGACGGCAGCCGCCGCGGCCATGGCCGGGCTGACCAGGTGCGTACGGCCACCGGCGCCCTGACGCCCTTCGAAGTTGCGGTTGGAGGTCGAGGCGCAATGCTCGCCCGACTCCAAGCGGTCCGGGTTCATCGCCAGGCACATCGAGCAACCCGGTTCACGCCACTCGAAACCGGCTTCGAGGAATATCTTGTCCAGGCCTTCGGCTTCGGCTTGCGCTTTCACCAGGCCCGAGCCCGGCACCACGATGGCTTGCTTGATGGTCGAAGCGACTTTACGGCCCTTGGCGATCACCGCCGCAGCGCGCAAGTCTTCGATCCGCGAGTTGGTGCAGGAACCGATGAACACGCGGTCCAGTTGAATGTCGGTGATCGCCTGATTGGCGCTCAAACCCATGTATTTCAAGGCGCGCTCGATGGAACCGCGCTTGACCAGGTCCATTTCCTTCGCCGGGTCCGGCACGTTCTGATCAACCGCCAAAACCATCTCGGGCGAAGTGCCCCAGCTGACTTGCGGCTTGATCTGGGCAGCGTCGAGCTCGACGACGGTGTCGAACACGGCATCGGCGTCGGACACCAGGTCTTTCCAGGCTTCGACCGCCATGTCCCATTCCGCACCTTTCGGGGCAAATGGACGACCCTTGACGTAAGCCACGGTTTTTTCATCGGCAGCCACCAGGCCAACACGAGCGCCGGCTTCGATGGACATGTTGCAGATGGTCATGCGGCCTTCGACGGACAAATCGCGAATGGCGCTGCCGGCGAACTCGATGGCGTGGCCGTTACCGCCGGCAGTGCCGATCTTGCCGATGACGGCGAGCACGATGTCCTTGGCGGTCACGCCGAACGGCAATTTGCCTTCGACCGACACCAGCATGTTTTTCATTTTCTTGGCCACCAGGCATTGCGTGGCGAACACGTGCTCGACTTCGGAAGTGCCGATGCCGTGGGCCAATGCGCCAAACGCGCCGTGGGTCGAGGTGTGCGAGTCGCCGCAGACCACGGTCATGCCCGGCAAGGTGGCGCCCTGCTCCGGACCGATCACGTGAACGATGCCCTGACGCACGTCATTCATCTTGAATTCGGTGATGCCATATTCGTCGCAGTAGTCATCGAGGGTCTGAACCTGCAAACGCGAGACCTGGTCGGTAATCGCTTCGATGCCGCCCTTGCGATCCGGGGTGGTCGGTACGTTGTGGTCCGGGGTCGCGATGATCGAATCGACGCGCCAAGGCTTGCGCCCGGCCAGACGCAGGCCTTCGAAAGCTTGGGGCGAAGTCACTTCATGGATGATGTGGCGGTCGATATAGATCAGCGACGACCCATCGTCGCGCCGTTTCACTTCATGGGAATCCCAAAGCTTGTCGTAAAGCGTTTTGCCGGCCATCAGACGGTCCTCATCAGCGTATTTCTATGCCCTGGATTTTGAAAAACTCAATAACCCCTTGGCTTGTGAGGTCGATCCTAGGGGGTTACATTAAATAACTCAAATTCATATTTTTCATGCTTTGGATAACCAACTGGAATACAGCAATGGACCTCGCCAACCTCAATGCTTTTATCGCGATTGCCGAGACCGGGAGCTTCTCCGGCGCTGGCGAACGGCTGCACCTGACGCAACCGGCCATCAGCAAGCGCATTGCCGGGCTGGAACAGCAATTGAAGGTGCGTCTGTTCGATCGCCTGGGCCGGGAAGTCAGCCTGACTGAGGCCGGACGCGCCTTGCTGCCGCGGGCCTATCAGATCCTGAATGTGCTGGACGACACCCGCCGCGCGCTGACCAACCTGACCGGCGAAGTGACTGGCCGCCTGACCCTGGCCACCAGCCACCACATCGGCCTGCACCGCTTGCCCCCCTTGCTAAGGGAGTTCACCCGACGTTACCCGCAAGTGGCGCTGGATATTCAGTTCCTCGATTCGGAAGTGGCCTACGAAGAAATCCTCCATGGCCGCGCCGAACTGGCGGTCATCACCCTGGCGCCGGAGCCCCACGCACTGGTCAAGGCCACGCCGGTGTGGGACGACCCGCTGGACTTCGTGGTCGCCCCGGAGCACTCGCTGATCAGCCACGGCCCGGTCAGCCTGGCGGACATTGCCCTGCACCCGGCGGTTTTCCCCGGCGGCAACACCTTTACTCACCACATCGTCCGGCGCCTGTTCGAAGCTCAAGGCCTGACGCCGAACATTGCCATGAGCACGAATTATCTGGAAACCATCAAGATGATGGTCTCGATCGGCCTGGCCTGGAGCGTGTTGCCGCGCACTATGCTTGACGATCAAGTGGCGCGAATACCTTTACCAGGCATACAACTCACTCGCCAGCTAGGCTATATCCTGCACACAGAAAGGACACTATCGAATGCGGCGCGAGCCTTCATGGCCTTGCTGGATGCACAAATCGATCTGCCAGGGACTCTCGGCTAAGCTGTGCTACGTCTATAGAGCTTCGAGTCACTGACCTGACCCCCACTCAGCCAAGGCTTGCCAATGCCGAAATCTGTTGACCGTATTCCGCCGATGCCGCGTATACAAGCGCTTGACCCAAAACGGTCCGAGCAGAGTTGGGAGAGCGCCCCACAATTGCTGGCCGCCCTCAACGGTGCACGACTGGGCGCCTGGTATTGGGACATCGAACGTGGGCAGATCAGTTGGTCGCGGGGGACCCAGGCGCTGTTCGGCTTCGATCCCCGGCAACCGCTGCCGGCGGATCTGGAATACCTCGACTTGCTGCCGCCAGAGGATCGGGCGAAAACCATTCGCGCCTTCGACGCGGTGATCGCCGGCGCCCCGCTGGAACAGGCGATGCATCACCGCATTCGCTGGCCCGACGGCAGCCTGCACTGGCTGGAGATCAACGGCAGCCTGCTGCCGGACAAACACGGCCGGCCACGCATGATCGGCGTCATCCGCGAAATCACCCACCAGCGTCAGCGCGAACAGGCGTTGACCAGCTCAGAAAAACGCTTTGCCACGCTGTTCCACCTGTGTCCGAACATGGTCCTGCTGACTCGCCAGGAAGACGGCCTGATCAGCGAAGCCAACCAGTATTTCGAAAGCCTGTTTGGCTGGCCAGTTCAGAACGCTATTGGTCGTACCACCCTGGAACTGGGTCTCTGGGTGCATCCGGAACAACGGACGCAACTGGTCAAAGCCACCAAGGCCAAGGGCGAACTGATCAACATGGAGGTGCAATTTCGTGCCAGCAACGGCCAGATCCACGACGGCATCCTCAGCGCACAAAAAGTCGAGCTAGAAGGCCAGCCGTATCTGCTGAGCACGTTTCTGGACACCACCGAACGCAAAGCCGCCGAGCTTGCCCTGAAAGACAGCCAGGAGCGCCTCGACCTGGCGCTGGATTCGGCGCAACTGGGTACCTGGGACTGGCACATCCCCAGCGGCATGCTGTACGGCTCGGCGCGCGCCGCCCAGCTACATGGGCTGGAAGCCATACCTTTCCATGAATCCTTCGACGAGTTTTTCGAAGGCGTACCCGACGAAGAGCGCGGCTCCATGCGCGATGCCTATCGCAGCCTGCGAGAAGGCCCGGCCGGCAATTATCAACTGACCTACCGCGTACAACTGCAGGACGGCAGCTCACGCTACCTGGAAAGCCGCGCCCGGCTCTATCGCGACGAAAACGGGGCCCCGCTGCGCATGGCCGGCACCCTGCTCGACATCACAGATCAGGTGGAGCGGGAGCAACTGCTGGTGGCGTCCGAAGAGAAGTTCGCCACCCTGTTTCAGGTCAGCCCGGACCCGATTTGCGTGACCCGTCAGGACACCGGCCAATTTATCGAGATCAACTCCAGCTTCACCCAGACCTTCGGCTGGAGCGCCGCCGACGTGATTGGCCGCGGCGCCGACGAAATCGGTCTATGGGACGCTTCGGCACAAAGCCTGCGACGCATCGAGCAGGTCATCCGCGAACAGGGCCTGAACAACGTGGCGATCCTCGTCCAGCACAAAGACGGGCAAGCCCTGACCTGCGTGATTTCCAGCCGCCAGATCAGCGTCGGCGACCAGCCGTGCATTGTTACTACCCTGCGCGATATCACTCAGCAGCAACGCTCGGAAGCTGCGCTCAAGGCCAGCGAAGAGAAGTTCGCCAAGGCCTTCCACTCCAGCCCCGACGCCATCACCATCACCGAGCGCGACACCGGGCGTTATCTGGAAGTTAACGATGGCTTTTGCCGCCTGACCGGCTACCGCGCCGATGAAGTGGTCGGCCGCACGGTGTACCAGGTCGGCATCTGGGCCGAGGAAAAACAACGTTCAGCGCTCCTCGCCGAACTCCAGATCAAGGGCCGGGTACTTCATCAGGAAATGCTCGGGCGCAATAAACGCGGCGAGTTGCTGACCGTCGAAGTCTCGATAGAACCAATTACCCTCAACGAAACCGCGTGCCTGCTGCTGACCGCGCGGGACGTCAGCCTGCTGAAAAACGCCGAAGCGCAGATCCGTCACCTGGCCTACCACGACCCGCTGACCAACCTGCCCAACCGCGCCCTGCTGATGGATCGCCTGAGCCAGCAGATTGCCTTGCTCAAGCGCCACAACCTGCGCGGCGCCTTGATGTTTCTCGACCTTGATCACTTCAAGCACATCAATGATTCGCTCGGCCATCCGGTGGGCGATACCGTGCTGAAAATCATCACCGCGCGCCTCGAAGCCAGCGTGCGCATGGAAGACACCGTCGCGCGCTTGGGCGGTGACGAATTCGTGGTGCTGCTCAGCGGACTTGAAGGCTCGCGCAACGAGGTCAGCGAACAAGTCCTGCAACTGGCGGACACCTTGCGCGAACTGCTGTCGGAGCCGATGTTCCTCGACGGACAACGCCTGCAAGTAACCCCGAGCATCGGCATCGCGTTGATTCCCGATCACGGTTCGACCCCGACCGACCTGCTCAAACGCGCCGACATTGCCCTCTATAGAGCCAAGGATTCGGGCCGCAACACCGCGCAGATGTACCACAACACCATGCAGAAGGCGGCGAGCGAACGCTTGCGCATGGAAACCGACCTGCGCCTGGCCCTTTCCCGGGGCGAGTTCCGCGTGCATTACCAGCCTCAGGTCGATGCCCGAAACGAGCGCATCGTCGGCGCCGAAGCGCTGGTGCGCTGGAACCATCCGGAACTCGGCGAGCAATCGCCCACCGAGTTCATCAAGGTGCTGGAAGACAGCGGACTGATTCTGGAAGTGGGTACCTGGATCGTCGACGAGGCCTGCAGCGCCTTCAAACAGCTGATCGCCAACGGCCTGGTCGATCCGCTGGACTTCAGCCTGTGCGTCAACATCAGCCCACGGCAATTTCGCCAGAATGACTTTGTCGAACGCATCGAACACAGCCTCGTCAGCCACGGCCTGCCCTGCTCGCTGCTGAAACTGGAAATCACCGAAGGCATCGTGATCCAGAACCTGGAAGACACCATCAACAAAATGCGCAGCCTGAAAAAGCTCGGCGTGAGTTTCGCCATGGATGATTTCGGCACCGGTTATTCCTCGCTGACCTACCTCAAGCGTCTGCCGGTCGACACCCTGAAAATCGACCAATCGTTCATCCGCGACGCCACCACCGACCCCAATGACGCCGAGATCATCCGCGCCATCGTTGCCATGGCCCGCAGCCTGGAATTGAAAGTGATTGCCGAAGGGGTCGAGACGCCGGAGCAGCTGGAATTCTTGCAGGGGCTGGGCTGCCATTTCTATCAGGGGTATTTGCACAGCCCTCCGCTGCCTGTGGAGGACTTCCAGAAACTGCTCAAGTGACGGGCACAAAAAAAGGGCGCCGATGGCGCCCTTTTCATTGCCCTGCCTCAGTGCTGCAACGCAGGTTTTTGCGTCCCGTTGATCGGGATGCGTTTGGCTTTCGCCTCTTCCGGAATGACCCGCAACAGGTCGATGCTCAACAAACCGTTGCTCAGACCGGCGGCCTTGATTTCGATATGGTCCGCCAGACGGAAGGACAGTTTGAAGGCACGCTGTGCGATGCCCTGGTACAGATAGGTGACGTCTTCGGTCGCGTCACGTTTGCCGCCACTGATGGTCAGCACACCTTTTTCCACTTGCAGCTCCAGGTCTTCTTCCTGGAAGCCGGCGGCCGCTACGACGATGCGGTATTGGTCGTCGCCGTGTTTTTCCACGTTGTAAGGTGGGTAGGTGCTGCCTGGCTCGTTGCGCAGGGCGGTTTCGAACAGGTCATTGAAACGATCGAAACCGACAGAGGAACGGAACAGTGGCGCCATGGAAAATGCAGTACTCATGATTCAAATCTCCTGAAACATATCAGCAAGTTTTTTTGTCTCCGCGACCCGGATTCGGCATCGCGTAATCCTTAAATAAGGACCGCTGATTGCTTTTCAAGAGATTATTTTCAGATTTTTTTCAGGCGGCTTCGGACACCTGCAAGCCCAGTAAACGCGAGACCTGATCCAGTTCGGTCTCACGACGCAGCACGGTAAACAGCTCGACCGCTTCGGGATAATTGCGGGTCAGCATCGCCAGCCACTGCTTCAAGCGACCCGGCGATTGGCGGGCTGTCATCTGCGCCTTGGCTTGCAGCCAGAAGTCCTGAATCAGCGGCAGCAATTGGGCCCAGGTCATCTCGACGACGTCCTCACCGGCCCGCGCCATTGCGATTTGCCGTGCCAGGTCCGGGCGCGAAACCAGGCCGCGACCGAGCATGATGTCCTCAACGCCGCTGATTTCACGGCAACGACGCCAGTCTTCGACGCTCCAGATGTCGCCATTGGCGAACACCGGCACCTTGACCACATCCTGCACCCGGGGGATCCACTCCCAATGGGCCGGGGGCTTGTAGCCGTCAGTTTTGGTCCGCGCGTGAACCACGATGTGCGCCGCGCCACCTTCGGCCAGGGCCGTGGCACACACTAGCGCACCGTCCGGGCTGTCGAAACCGAGGCGCATCTTGGCAGTCACCGGAATGTGCGCCGGAACGGCACGGCGTACGTGTTCGACGATCCGGTTCAGCAGCTCAGGCTCTTTGAGCAGGACTGCGCCGCCACGGGACTTGTTCACGGTCTTGGCCGGGCAGCCGAAGTTAAGGTCAATGACCTCGGAGCCCAGTTCGCAGGCCAGCGCGGCGTTTTCCGCCAGGCATACCGGATCGGAACCGAGCAGTTGCACCCGCAGCGGCACGCCGGATGCGGTGCGGGCGCCGGTCAGCAGTTCCGGGCCGAACTTGTGGTAATAGGCAGGCGTGAGCAGTTGATCGTTGATCCGAATGAACTCGGTCACGCACCAATCGATACCGCCCACACGAGTCAGCACGTCCCGCAGGATGTTGTCGACCAACCCCTCCATGGGCGCCAAAGCAATTTGCATGAAAAACACACTCAACGAAAAACGTGCGGCAGTTTACTGGATTGCGCGAGGAATCTGCAGAACATCCCACATTCCACTGTAGGAGTGAGCCTGCTCGCGATAGCGTTGTGTCAGCCAACAGTGATGTTGCTGATGCACCGCTATCGCGAGCAGGCTCGCTCCTACATTAGATTTTGGTTGTATCCAAGACTTGCAACGCAGGGCCGTAGCCCTCGATGAACTCCGCCGGCATGCGCTTGGGCTTGCCGGTCGACAGTTCGATGCAGACGAAGGTGGTCTGCGCCCGCAGCAGCGTGGTGTTGTCGCTCGGGCGCTTCAACTGGAAGTGCCGGGTCATTTTCAGGCGTTGGTCCCAATCGACGATCCAGGTCGCCAATTGCAACTCATCGCCTTCATAGGCGGCCGCCAGGTAATCGATCTCGTGCCGCACCACCGCCATCGCCCGATCCAGCCGACGATACTCGACCAGGTCCAGGCCAAGCCGCTGGGAGTGGCGCCAGGCACAGCGTTCGAGCCAGGTCACATACACCGCGTTGTTCGCGTGACCCAACCCATCGATGTCCTCTGCGCCGACTTCCAGGTCAATGATAAATGGCGTTGCCCGATCCCAGCCCATGCCCCACTCCCGGTCAGAAAATTTTCACCGGGGAGTGTAACGGATGCTCAAGCCGATTGGCGCGATTGCAGACTGCGACCGGCGAGCAACGAAAGAACGCCTTCGATCACCCGAGGGTCAGCCAGCACCCGCTGATGACCACCCTCTTGCAGGCGCAACAGACGGCTGTCAAACCAGGCCTCGTTGATCAGCTGCGATTCCTTGACCGGAACGTAGCAGTCATCTTCGGCGTGAACGATCAGGCCGGGCATGTCGAGCTGATAGTGCGCGACATCCAGTGCCGCAGCGCGCATGCCGACGTCTCTTTCGACCTGACGTATGAACGCCGAACGGGCTTTCGGTGGCAGCCGTACATAGCGGGCGAAACCGCGCAATACGCCGAGTATTCGCGCCGGGGCCGCGATAGTGACCAGGGTTTCAGTACGCAAGCCCAACTGCACGGCGAGCATGGCACTGGCACCGCCCATGGAGTGGCCGATGACGGCTTGCAGCGGTGGCAACTCGGCAGCGGCCTCAAGCATGGCCCGGGCGAACAGCACCACATTGGCCTCGCGACCCGGCGAGCGACCGTGGGCCGGACCGTCCAGCGCAACCACCGTGTAACCGGCATCGACCAGCGCGGTGATAAGGCTGGCGAATTGAGTCGGCCGGCCTTCCCAACCGTGCATCAGCAACACCGCGGGGCCTTGCCCCCAACGCAGCGCCGAGAGACCGAAGCGCAGGGTGATTCGCTCGGACTTCGCCAACAGCGGCAATTCCCAATCACGCGGCGGCAGTTCTCGCGGTGTCATGAATGCCAATCGCATTTTGCTCGCGACCAGTTTCGGTGCGAACCAGCCCAAGGTGCCATTAACGCCACGAACCCACTTCAACGTGCTCATCGCTCTCACTCCTCAGGCCAATGCCTTTAGGTCACAGCACCGCAGACTTGGCGGCGCGCAGCAATCGATCGGACAATTCTCCTGGCCCCAACGCGCGAGCCAAAGCCAAACCACCGACCATCAGAGCCATATCGGCCAGGGCCTTGTCGGTGTCTTCCGGGCTGGCCGCCAACTGCGCGACCATCATTTCCACATGCTCGTTCAACGCCACGCGAAACGCGTCCGGCAGACGCCCCAGCTCGCCGACAGAAGCCGGAATCGGGCAGGCTGACTCAGAGGAATCACGGTGTTTGCGTGACAGATAAAACGCAGCAACCAATGCGCGACGTTCTTCGCCGGTCAATTCGGCATCCATGTCGGCGATCAAGCCACGGCGATGACCGAGCAACTGCTTGAACGCTTCCAGCATCATCGCGTCCTTGCTTTCGAAGTGCGCGTAGAAACCGCCGACGGTCAGGCCGGCCGCCCCCATCACTTCGCCCACGCTCGGTTCGGCCGGGCCACGCTGAATCAGCGCTGCGCTGGCAGCCTTGAGGATGCGTTCGCGGGTTTGAGCTTTTTTATCGTTCATCGTTGCCTCCGAATATTACGACTAGAATATTATTCTCATAATAATTTTACGCAAGTCGTGGTTGTGACCGCTGGTCTGAAGAACAGTTTGAAAGAAATAGGGGGATTTGGCCAAACGCCAGACAAACAAAAGGGCCATTCAATAATTGAATGACCCTTATAAAATCCCGCAGAGCGGGTAATCGTGGC
>NZ_JBYTAJ010000029.1:27329-73547 GCF_058788075.1 Pseudomonas sp. FW305-20
GTCCCCTAGGGGACTCGAACCCCTGTTACCGCCGTGAAAGGGCGGTGTCCTAGGCCACTAGACGAAGGGGACGCAAAACCTTCTATACAACTGATCAGTGCTGAGAGCTGATCGATTCAAGGCCGGTGTGGCCAGACCTTGAACTGTAAAATTGGTGGAGCTAAGCGGGATCGAACCGCTGACCTCCTGCATGCCATGCAGGCGCTCTCCCAGCTGAGCTATAGCCCCGGATTTTTCGCCTCGCGGCGGAGCGACATCTTGCAACATCGCTTCTGTAAAACTGGCGTCCCCTAGGGGACTCGAACCCCTGTTACCGCCGTGAAAGGGCGGTGTCCTAGGCCACTAGACGAAGGGGACGCAAACCCTTCTATACAACAGATCACCGCTGAGTGGTGATCGCTTCAAGGCCGGTGTGGCCAGACCTTGAAGTGTAAATTGGTGGAGCTAGACGGGATCGAACCGTCGACCTCTTGCATGCCATGCAAGCGCTCTCCCAGCTGAGCTATAGCCCCTCATCGCTGAGGACGGGGCGAATCTTAATGGCGCATCGGAAGGCTGTCAAACTTATTTTTAAAATATTTCAAAGTTTTTTGCCGACATAACAATCACTTACCGCCCTCCCCCGTAAATCCGGGGGTGTTTCCATCCGTGTAGCGGCTGCCGCAGGCTGCGTTCGAGAGCGTAGCGCTCGCAATCCGGGTGCCCCGCCCTTCCGGGAAGATTGCGCGGCGGCCATTGGGGCCGCTACGCAGCCCAACGCAGCCTTCGGCAGCTGCTACGCGGGAACGGAGTGGATCAGGCGATGTTGCCCAAGAGTTTTTCCCACTCCTTGTTTTCCTTCTTCGACACGCCGCCCAGCAAGTCGATCGCCTGGCGCAGACGGAAACGGGTCAGGTCCGGACCCAAGATCTCCATCGCATCGAGCACCGACACCGAACTGGCCTGGCCAGTGATCGAGGCAAACATCAGCGGCATGGCGTCACGCAATTTCAGTTCCAGGGATTCGACCACCGCCTGAATCGTTGCGGTGATGCTGTCCTTCTCCCACTGACGCAGGCTTTCCAGCTTCCACAAAATCAACTGCATCAACTGACGAACCTGATCGCCCGACAGCTTCTTGGATTCGAACAGCTTGGCGTCCGGGTTCACGCCACCGGCGAAGAAGAAACCGGCCAGCGGTGCAACCTGGCTGAAGGTTTCGACGCGGCCCTGCACGTGCGGCGCGATCTTCATCATGTATTCCGGGTTCAGCGCCCATTTTTGCAGGCGCGAAGCGAACTCTTCCACCGGCAGGTCGCGCAGCCACTGACCGTTGAGCCACGACAGTTTCTCGATGTCGAAAATCGGCCCGCCGAGGGAGACGCGGCTCAGGTCGAAGTGATCGACCATTTCCTGCAGCGAGAACTTCTCGCGCTCGTCCGGCATCGACCAGCCCATGCGACCGAGGTAGTTGAGCATCGCTTCCGGCATGAAGCCCATGCGCTCGTAGAACGTCACCGAGGTCGGGTTCTTGCGTTTGGACAGCTTGCTCTTGTCCGGGTTACGCAACAGCGGCATGTAGCACAGCTCGGGTTGTTCCCAGCCGAAGTACTCGTACAACAGAATCAGTTTCGGTGCCGAGGGCAGCCATTCTTCGCCGCGCAGGACGTGGGTGATGCCCATCAGGTGGTCATCGACGACGTTGGCCAGGAAGTACGTTGGCAGACCGTCGGTCTTCATCAGCACTTGCATGTCCATGCGATCCCACGGGATCTCGACGTCGCCACGCAGCATGTCCGGCACCACGCAAACGCCTTCGCTCGGCACTTTCATGCGGATCACGTGCGGCTCGCCAGCGGCCAGGCGACGCGCGACTTCTTCCTTGGACAGCAACAACGCACGGCCGTCGTAACGCGGGGTTTCGCCGCGGGCCATTTGTTCGGCGCGCATCTGGTCGAGTTCTTCAGCGGTGCAGAAGCACGGGAAAGCGTGGCCCATTTCGACCAACTGCTGGCAGTACTTCTGATAGATGTCGCCACGCTCGCTCTGACGGTAAGGACCGTGCGGGCCGCCAACATCCGGGCCTTCGCTCCAGTCGATACCCAACCAGCGCAAGGCGTCGAAAATCTGTTGTTCGGACTCGCGAGTCGAACGCAATTGGTCGGTGTCTTCGATCCGCAGGATGAACTCACCGCCGTGCTGCTTGGCAAAGCAGTAGTTGAACAAAGCGATGTAAGCGGTTCCTACGTGGGGGTCCCCGGTAGGCGATGGCGCGATGCGAGTGCGGACGGTGGTCATGGCAAGTCTCGAAATGAAGATAAAACAAAGGGCGAATGGTAACAGGCGTTGCCCGCCCGGCTCCAGTGAGCAGGGCATTTAAGCCAAGGTTTGCACCATTGACCCTGTGGAGCTTGCCCGCGAAGAGGCCAGTACGAGCGCAGCAAATCAGACGGTGATCAACCGCTCACGCAACTTGCCAATTTCATCGCGCATCTGCGCTGCCGCTTCGAATTCAAGATCCCGCGCCAATGCGTACATCTTCTCTTCCAAGGCTTTGATGCGCTTGGCGACTTCCCCCGGAGAACGCAATTCGGCTTCGTACTTGGCGCTTTCCTCGGCGGCTTTGGCCATGCCTTTGCGCTTCTTGCTGCGCGAACCCGGCACGGTGGCGCCTTCCATGATGTCGGCAACGTCCTTGAACACGCCCTTGGGCGTGATGCCATTGGCCAGGTTGAAGGCAATCTGCTTGTCGCGACGACGCTCGGTCTCGCCGATCGCCCGCTCCATGGAACCGGTGATGCGATCCGCATAAAGAATCGCCCGACCATTGAGGTTGCGCGCCGCCCGGCCAATGGTCTGGATCAGCGAGCGCTCGGAACGCAGGAAGCCTTCCTTGTCCGCATCAAGGATCGCCACCAGCGACACTTCCGGCATGTCCAGGCCTTCACGCAGCAGGTTGATCCCCACCAGCACATCGAAGGTGCCCAGACGCAAGTCGCGGATGATTTCGACCCGCTCCACCGTGTCGATGTCCGAGTGCAGATAACGCACCCGCACGCCGTGGTCGGCCAGGTAATCGGTCAAGTCTTCAGACATGCGCTTGGTCAACGTGGTGACCAGCACCCGCTCTTCCAGCGCCACGCGCTTGCCGATTTCCGAAAGCAAATCGTCGACCTGGGTCAACGCCGGACGGATTTCGATTTGCGGGTCCACCAGGCCAGTCGGGCGGACCAGTTGCTCGACCACGCGACCGGCGTGCTCTGCCTCGTAATTGCCCGGCGTGGCCGAAACAAAGATCGTCTGCGGGCTGATGCTTTCGAACTCATCGAAGCGCATCGGCCGGTTATCCAGCGCGGACGGCAGGCGGAAACCGTATTCCACCAGCGTCTCTTTACGCGAACGGTCGCCCTTATACATGGCGCCAACCTGCGGCACGCTGACATGGGATTCGTCGATCACCAGCAAGGCATCGGCCGGCAGATAGTCAAACAAAGTGGGCGGCGCCTGGCCGGATTCGCGACCGGACAGGTAGCGCGAGTAGTTTTCGATGCCGTTGCAGTAACCCAGCTCGAGGATCATCTCCAGGTCGAAACGGGTGCGCTGCTCGAGGCGCTGGGCCTCAACGAGTTTATTGTTGGAGCGCAAGTATTCCAGGCGCTCCTGCAACTCGACCTTGATCCCTTCGACGGCATCCAGCAGGGTTTCTCGCGGGGTGACGTAGTGGCTTTTCGGATAGAACGTGAACCGCGGCAGCTTGCGGATCACTTCACCGGTCAGCGGATCGAAGGCGGACAGGCTCTCGACTTCGTCATCGAACAGCTCGATGCGGATCGCTTCGAAATCGGATTCCGCCGGGTGGATATCGATCACATCGCCGCGGACCCGGAAGGTCGCACGGGCAAACTCCATGTCGTTGCGGGTGTATTGCAGGTCTGCCAGGCGACGCAGCAACGCACGCTGATCGAGTTTGTCGCCGCGATCCACGTGCAGCACCATCTTCAGATAGGTTTCCGGACTGCCCAGACCGTAGATGCACGACACCGTGGTGACGATGATCGCGTCTTTGCGCTCCAGCAACGCCTTGGTCGCGGACAATCGCATCTGTTCGATGTGATCGTTGATCGAGGCGTCTTTCTCGATGAACGTATCCGATGACGGCACGTAGGCTTCGGGCTGGTAGTAGTCGTAGTACGAAACGAAGTATTCGACGGCATTGTTCGGGAAGAATGCCTTGAACTCACCGTACAACTGCGCGGCCAGGGTCTTGTTCGGCGCCAGGACCAGGGTCGGACGCTGAATCTGGGCGATCACATTGGCGATGCTGAAGGTCTTGCCCGAGCCGGTCACACCGAGCAACGTCTGGTGCGCCAGCCCGGCTTCGATGCCCTCGACCATCAGGCGGATGGCTTCCGGCTGATCGCCGGCGGGCTCGAAACGGGTGACTAGCTGGAATTCAGACATGAAAAACCTCTGGGTTCGCGCCTGTCCGGGTGAGCCGGGCAGCAACGGAAAGACCGCAAACGACCGATGTCGCCCGAGGAAAAAACTGGATTGTGCTCAATGTGGAGCCGATTGCCCTCGCTTTCAAGGCAATCGTCCTACATCAGGTAAAACCTTTGACGGTGCCAATCGACTAACGGTCGAGAAATAATCGGAAAAACTTACCGCAAAAGCCGAATCGTCTGTCGCCATCAATCGCAGATGGCCTCTATACTAGCTCCCCGTTTGTGCACCGCTCTAGTGCATTCGGCTGGAGCGCGACACGTCCCTCCATTTTCCATTCAGAGCCGCCGCAAAATGAGCCTGTTCTCCGCTGTCGAAATGGCACCACGCGATCCAATCCTGGGCCTCAACGAAGCATTCAACGCCGATACCCGCACCAACAAGGTCAACCTGGGGGTCGGTGTTTACTGCAACGAGGAGGGGCGAATTCCACTCCTGCGCGCCGTTGTCGAAGCCGAGACGATTCGCGTCGCTCAACACGCATCCCGTGGCTACCTGCCAATCGACGGTATTGCCGCCTATGACCAGGCCGTGCAAAAACTGCTGTTCGGCAATGACTCGCCGCTGATCGCCGCTGGCCGCGTCATCACCACCCAGGCCGTTGGCGGTACTGGCGCCCTGAAAATTGGTGCCGACTTCCTCAAGCAACTGCTGCCGAACGCCGTCGTGGCGATCAGCGACCCGAGCTGGGAAAACCACCGCGCGCTGTTCGAAACGGCCGGTTTCCCGGTGCAGAACTATCGCTACTACGACGCCGCGACCCACGACGTGAACCGTGCTGGCTTGCTGGAAGACTTGAACGCCCTGCCGTCCGGCTCCATCGTCGTCCTGCATGCTTGCTGCCATAACCCGACCGGTGTGGACCTGAGCCCGGCGGACTGGAAAAACGTGCTGGAAGTCGTCAAAGCGAAAGGTCACGTACCGTTCCTCGACATGGCCTACCAGGGCTTTGGCGATGGCATCGACGAAGACGCCGCTGCCGTGCGCCTGTTCGCTGAATCGGGTCTGACCTTCTTCGTCTCCAGCTCGTTCTCCAAATCGTTCTCGCTGTACGGCGAGCGCGTGGGCGCCCTGTCGATCGTCAGCGAATCGAAAGAAGAAAGCGCGCGCGTGCTGTCGCAAGTCAAACGCGTGATCCGCACCAACTACTCCAACCCGCCGACCCACGGTGCAAGCATCGTCGCCGCTGTACTGAACAGCCCGGAACTGCGTGCCCAGTGGGAAGAAGAACTGGCTGAGATGCGTCTACGGATTCGCGGCATGCGCATCCAGATGGTCGACCTGCTGGCGAAAAACGCGCCACACCGCGACTTCAGCTTCGTCGGCCGTCAGCGCGGCATGTTCTCCTACTCCGGCCTGACGGTTGAGCAAGTGACCCGCCTGCGCAGCGAGTTCGGCATCTACGCCCTGGACACCGGTCGCATCTGCGTGGCTGCACTGAACCAGAGCAACATCGACGTCGTGACCAAGGCCATCGTTGCGGTGATCTGAATCGCCCGGTGATACGAAAAACGGGAAGCCAAAATGGCTTCCCGTTTTTATTGGCCGCAGATAAATCTCAAAGCGGCAGCTGCGCCCTTTAAACTCCACACAAATTAAATGTGGGAGTGAGCCTGCTCGCGATAGCGGTCTTTCTGTCATATAGATACAAGATGTGCCGCCGCCATCGCGAGCAGGCTCGCCCCCACAGGTTTTATGTACACCCGAGAATTCTTGAGAACCCACATGAAAAACGATGACCTACGCGCCGACCGCGATGAGCTGGACCACTTTGTGCCCCGCACCCCGGCCAAACGCGGTAATAACCTGGTGATGCAAGTCGCTGCCGGCGTGTTTCTCGGCGGCCTGGCCTTGTGGCTGGTGCAGCTGGCCGCAACGATGCTATACGCCAAACTGGCGCTCGCTACAGTGACTTTCGGCGGTTAAGCCAGTTCGGTTGCCCGCTGGCTGGCTGCGTCGTCATAGGCGACGTAGAGCGACTCGGCGACCTGGCTTTTGATGGCCTTGGTGCTTTCCAGGCCCAGGACAAACCCTTCGGCCTTGCCACCGGCACGATTCAATTCATCAGCGGTGCTGGCCTGAGTGATTGCGTCGAACAGTTTTTCGGCGTGCGGGCCGACGCCTTTGGGCAGGCTGATCTGAGCGATGCTCATGCGAACACCCCGTTGTGGCGAGGTGTGGTGGTTGGGTGATTCATGGCGCGTACCTTTTCGGCGAATGGCCGGCAGCGCGTGTAACCACTTCCGGGCCGCCATGGTAGACCTCTGAAGCGGTTCTGGTAACCGCCCGCGGTCGATAAACCACCGCCCGTCCCCATGAACCCGTCAAATTGCCAACAGGTGCTTGACTTCTCTTTTTGAATCAGTAACATACACGCCATTCCGCGATAGCTCAGTTGGTAGAGCAAGTGACTGTTAATCACTGGGTCCCTGGTTCGAGTCCAGGTCGTGGAGCCAGACAGCAAAATCAAAAAGCCCCTGAATCGAAAGGTTCGGGGGCTTTTTTGTGTCTGACGGAAAAGCAAAAAAACCGATCTGTCTCTTCAACAGATCGGCCTTTTTCAGCGAGTGCCGGCGTCAGACATGCTCACTGCTTTTCGCATGCATCGTCCGCGGCTCTGCATGCTCATGCTCCGCCTCCACCACCGGAATCTCATTCCCGTCGCAGTCACGCAGCTTGCCGTCGCTGAAATAATCCCCTTCGCGCAACGCTGCCAGATCCTGATAACGCAGGACGCGCTCAGTGCCCGCCGCGAACACCGACTGCTGATCGGAGTTACCGGCAGTGAGGTGGTTGAAGGTCAGGTTCAGCACGATGGCCATGATCGCCGACGAGCTGATGCCCGAGTGGAAGATCGTGGCGAACCAGCTTGGGAAGTGGTCGTAGAAAGTCGGTGCAGCGATGGGGATCATGCCAAAGCCGATGGAGGTGGCAACGATGATCAGGTTGACGTTGTTGCGGTAGTCGACCTTGGACAGCGTACGAATACCGCTGGCGGCCACGGTGCCGAACAGCACGATACCGGCGCCGCCAAGGACAGAAGTCGGTACAGCGGCGATGACGCGGCCCATAAACGGCAGCAAGCCGAGGATCACCAGAAACAAACCGCCGGTAGCCACCACGAAGCGGCTCTTGATCCCGGTCACTGCCACCAGTCCGACGTTCTGGGCGAAGGCACTTTGAGTGAAGGAACCGAAGATCGGCGCGAACATGCTCGACAGCATGTCGGCACGCAGACCGTTGCCCAGGCGTTTGGAGTCGACTTTGGTGCCGATGATTTCACCCACCGCCAGAATGTCGGCCGAGGTTTCCACCAGCGTCACCATCACCACGATGCACATCGACAGGATCGCGGCGAAGTGGAAGGTCGGCATGCCAAAGTGGAACGGCGTCGGGAAGCCAAACATCGGGCCTTGAGTGACGGACGAGAAGTCAGCCATGCCAAGGAACACCGCAATCACCGTACCGATGACCATCGCCAGCAGGATCGACAAGCGGGAGATGGTCGCGCTGCCGATCTTGCTCAACAGCAGCACCAGCACCAGCGTCACCGCTGCCAGACCGATGTTCGCCATGCTGCCGAAGTCCGGGGCATGGCTGTTGCCACCCATGGCCCAGCGTGCGGCCACCGGCATCAGCGTCAGGCCGATGGTGGTGATCACAATGCCGGTGACCAGCGGTGGGAAAAACTTGGTGATTCGCGAGAACACCGGCGTGATCAGCAAGCCGATCAACGACGCGGCAATCACCGCCCCGAGAATCGATTGAAACCCGCCCTCCCCGCCACTGCTGACAATTGCCACCATCGTCGCGACACCAGAGAACGACACGCCCTGTACCAGCGGCAATTGGCAACCGAAAAACGGTAAACCCAGCGTTTGCAGTAATGTCGCCAAGCCCCCCGCAAACAGTGAAGCAGCAATCAACAAACCGATGTCCGCCGGCGAGAGCCCGGCTGCCTGGCCGATGATCAAAGGCACCGCGACGATGCCGCCGTACATGGTCAGAACGTGTTGCAGGCCGTAAGCCATATTCGCGCCGATCCCGAGATTTTCGTCCTCGGGCCGTTGGTGTGAAACATGGGGCGTTTTCATGGTTGGGGGGTTTCCTGGTTTTTGTTATGCGCACACTGTATGCAAGACTCAGGACAAATGTCTATAGAGTTGTATACAACTAATCAGTCAGATTATGGACACATGGCCATTCCATACCAGAGACTTGCCCTGCCACTCCCCCGATAAACCCTGCCGTTGCGCAGCCCTGGCGAACAATTACGGACATGGAAGCCGCCACCTGGAAGCCAAAACCTCCCGACAACATGACGCAAGGCAAGACGTGCACTACCTTGATAGGGGTACGCTCTTTTTGAGACCACGATAGGAAATCGATATGAGCAAGGCTGACCAACTCGCCGCGAAACTGAAGCAAACGCAGCACTCCAGCGACGACGCGACACATTGCGCCGACCAGCAGATCGACAGCTGGCCTGCACAGGTTTACGAGCTGTACCACCTCGTCGAAGCCTGGCTGGCACCGCTCAGCGAAGCCGGCCTGAACATTCGGCGAGTGCCCACGCACGTCTTCGAGCGTCATCCCGACGGTGAGACCTATGACTACGCGATCGACCAGTTACTGATTGAAGGCAATCACCACAGCATCACTTTCGACCCTGTCGCTCGTTTCACCGAGGATGGTGCCGGGCGGATCGAGATCCACACTCAAGGAAAAGCGCTCTCGATGCTGCGAACCGTGAACGAACACGGCGAGACACAGTGGTGGCTGCAGGCGATCGATCAATCCGGGCAACAACCGGATGCGATCGCCATGACCGAAGACACCCTGCTGTCGGTGATGCAGGAGGGGCTTGAGCTGTGAGGATCAGGGTTGTTGAATCAGCCTCTCAATAACCCGACGCAACGTCACCTCCCGCGGTACCCGAATGTCGAATTCGTTGCGCAACAAATCCATCAATTCGTCCACATCAGCCACCTGCCGCCGCTCAGTCTCACGGCCGATCCGATGAATTGCAAAACTGCCGTTGTTCAGCGTGCGGCGCCACCCTTCGCCGGTGCGCGCCACCATCAGCTGCCTGGCGAACGGCGATTCCGGATGGGTCGAGACATACCAGTTGCCAACGGCGTAATCGATGTCTTCCTGGCGCTGCAAATCGAAAATGTACATCGCCCGCCATTCTCCGGCGACGTTGGCGCGCAGGGTGTAGCCATCCTCATGCTGCTCGATGCGATACGGTTCGTGAGGTGTGAACTGTTCAACCGGGGTATCGAGCATCAGCGGTGCGGTGGGCACCATGCCGCCGAAGCCGACGTCGGTGATGTATCGCACGCCGTCCAGCGTCACCAGGCTCAAGCGATGTGTGCGGGCGGTCCATGCGCCTTCGGGTTGGCCCATGACCACTCGGCCGGAGATGCCGCGAGCATCGAAGCCCAACGTCTGGAGCAAGGCCAGGAACAGATTGTTGAGTTCGTAGCAGTACCCGCTACGACCATCGTGCAGGACCTTTTGCTCGATGGACGGCAGGTCGATGAGCACCGGTTGCCCCGACAACGTGTTGAGGTTTTCGAACGGGAACGCGCCGGTGTGGCGCAGTTGAAGCTGGCACAGGGTTTCCAGGGTCGGCGCGGGAGGCGCGTCGAAGCCCAGGCGCTGGAGGTACAACGCAAGATTGCCCAGATGTGGCTCACTCATTGCTCAGTCCTTATCCTTATGCAGGGGGGCCGGATCTCTCCGCTGACAGGCGCCATGTATAAGGGAAAAAGCGGTTCGACCGACAATTGATTTAGCCAATCGCCACACACTTCAAACTCAACGCCGCTTACGCGGACTCAGTCGAATCCACGCCGGTGCGTGATCACTCGCGTGGGGCTCGTTGCGAACCCAGGCATCCACTCCGCCCTCCTGCAAATAAGGGCTCAGCACCGGATTAAGCAACAGATGATCGATGCGCAGCCCCGAGTTCTTTTGCCAGTGCTGGCGAAAATAATCCCAGAAGGTATAGAGCCGATCCTGCGGATACAGATGGCGCAAGGAATCGGTCCAGCCCTGGGCCAGCAGGCGCTGATAACACTCGCGGCTTTCAGGTTGCAGCAACGCATCCTTCAGCCAGGATCGCGGGTTGTAAATGTCGAGGTCGGTGGGCACCACGTTGTAGTCACCGGCCAGGACCACAGGATGCTCGCTGGCCTGAAGCGTCTGCGCGTAGTGGATCAGCCGTTCGAACCACGCCAGCTTGTAATCGAACTTCGGCCCCGGCTGCGGGTTGCCATTGGGCAGGTACAGGCAGCCCACCAGAACCCCATGCACGGCGGCCTCCAGATACCGACTATGGGTGTCGCTATCATCGCCCGGCAGGCCTCGACGACTCTCCAGCGGCTGCGCGTCCCGCGCCAGAATCGCCACGCCGTTCCACGACGACTGTCCTTGCCAGAGCGCGCCGTAACCCGCGGCCTCAAGCTCGGCGGCGGGGAACGCACTGTCGACTGATTTGAGCTCTTGCAAACAGGCGATGTCTGGCTGCTCTCGCTCAAGCCAGGCCAGCAAGTTCGGCAGTCGGGCGCGCATGCCGTTGACGTTGAATGTCGCGATTTTCAGGTTTTTCATGGGCCAACGCTCACAACGCAGGGTCGATATCCAGTTGTGACCGAAGGTGCGTGCTGGCAGTTGCCTCTACGGGCGAGTCAGGCGACTAAAGGCGCGGCCCTACACGGGAAACTCGTCATGCGATGCCTTCAGCAATGGCAGCAACGCCTGCTTTTCCATAGGTCGACTCAAATAGAAGCCCTGCACCTCATGGCACTGGTCCGAGATCAGGAAGTCCAGTTGCTCGAGGGTCTCGACGCCTTCTGCGGTCACGGTCAGGCCCATGGCTTTGCCCAGGTTGATGATCGCCTGCACCACGGCGCGGTCATTGCCGCCGCCGCTCATGGACGAGATGAAACGCTTGTCGATCTTGATCCCGTCGAACGGGTACGTGCGCAGGTAACCCAGGGACGAATAGCCGGTACCGAAATCGTCCATGTTCAACCGCACGCCCAGCTCCTTGAGCGCATTCATGGTCGTCAACGCGCCCTCCACATCGATGAGCATCACGTTTTCGGTGATCTCCAGCTCCAGACGACTGGCCGGTAAACGGCTCTGGATCAAGGCCTCCCTGACGTCCTCCACCACATCGCTGCGGGCAAATTGAACAGGCGACAAATTGACCGACACCATCAACGCACCAGGCCAGGTCAGGGCCGTTTCACAGGCTTCGCGCAACACCCAGCGCCCCAAAGGCACGATCAGGTCAGTCTGCTCGGCCAAAGGAATAAACTCGTCGGGGCTCAGCAGCCCCTGCTCCGGATGCTGCCAGCGCAGCAACGCTTCCACCGAGACCACCTGCTTGCCGTCCATGTTGTAGCGCGGCTGGTAGTGCATCAGGAACTCGTTGTTCTTGATCGCCCGGCGCAGGTCGTTTTCCAGTTGCCGACGGTGCTGGATCTGATCGTTCATGTGCGGCGCAAAGTAGCACCAGGTCCTCTTGCCGTCGGATTTAGCCTGATACAGCGCAATGTCGGCACACCGGATCAGTTCATTGGGAATGTGCCCCTGACGCCGACTCAAGGCCACACCGATGCTCGCGCCGATGTGCAGCGTGTGATGCTCGTAATGAATCGGCTGCTGCAGGCTTTCGAGCAAACGCTCGCAGAACCGGTCGATTTCAGCGTGGCTGTCCATGCCGTTGAGCACCAGCACAAACTCATCACCACCGAGCCGCGCGACCAGATCGATGTCCCGCGTGCACTCGCGCAATCGGGTGGCCACTTCCAGCAATACCGCGTCGCCTGCCGGGTGACCGAGGGAATCGTTGATCGGCTTGAAGTTATCCAGATCGATCATCAACAGCACCAGCGCTGCCGAATGCTCTTTAAGCGCCAGGGCCTCGTCGAGGAAACGCGCCAGTTTGTTGCGATTCGGCAGCCCCGTCAGGGCATCGTGCAACGACAGATGCTGGATCTGGGCATGGGCGGCGACTTCATCGGTGATGTCGCTGGCCGTCCCGCGATAGCCCACTACCGCGCCCTTGCGATGGATCGGTCGTGCCGAAACCCGGCAGATACGCTGTTGCCCCGACTGATCGCGATAGGAGCAGCGCAGATGGCTGACGGGCTGTTCTTCATTGAGCTTATGCAGCCACCGCGACAAGGGCAGCGTGTCGCAATTGAGCAGTTGCCCGATGTCCCGCCCTATCCATTGCCGATCGGAAAAACCGGTGACGGTGGCGAAACGTCCTGACAGATAAGAGATGCAATGTTTGTCATCGATTTCCCAGATCCAGTCGGAAGCAGCCTCAGCCACTGCACGAAAACGTTCTTCACTGGCCTCCAGCGCCTGGTTCGATAAATCGAGGCTGGTGTAGCTCGCATCCACGTGCCCGGACGTGCGCAAGACATACCGGAAGAAATAAGCCGTTAACAACGCCAGCACCAACAGCGCGCTGCCCAATGGCGGCAGCAACGACCAGAGCAACTGATGACCCGGTTGCTCAAGTCGGGAAACCAGGCTGTAGCCAGTGTCCGCCAGCGCCACGGCCGGGCTGCCGGGCGCGATGGCGTTATCCGGCGTCAGGTTTAAATCATGCAAACCGTAATCGGTGCTCAGGGTGCTGAGCTTGTCAGGGCTTAGTTGGTCGACAAACACCAGCACCGAGGTGCTTTGCGGATCGACCGCCGGCCTATCGTCATTGGGAACGATTGCAGCAGCCGTCAGCAATGCCGGCTTGCCCTCGAACAGCGTGAACTGGCTGATCGGGTCAATGAGGCTTTCCTGACGCTGGACTGCTTCTATCAGTGTCGCCATGGATGCCGAAAGATAGGTGGTCGCCGCCTCCTGGACTTGAAGCCCGCGCACCAAGGCGTATTTGGTTTGCTGACGATCGACCACGAAGACACCATCGTAGTGATCGATGCTGAACAGGGTTTTGCCCAGGTTCTGCTCGACGTAAGCCCATTGCACATCAACCTTGCCGTCCAAATGGTCGTAGGCGCTCGTCCAGTTTGCATAACTGGCGATGTAGTTTTTCGAGGCGGTGATGCGATTTTCCAGCGCACGCTGGGTGTAGAAAGTGGTCTTGGCCAGGTCCTGGGCGTCCAGCCGTCCGGCAATGTTGAACAAGGCCAACAAAGCGATCAGCACCCCCAGAACAAACAGCAGGCCGACGACAAACACCAGGTTACGGGTTATCGGCGTATGACGGGGAGCGGTGACGGGGGTTACGGCGGTCATATCCATGCACTGGGTCCTGTGAATCGATTGCCTGATCGGGATGCGACGCTCGCAATGCTTTTTTACCAACGCACTCGCCGAACGTTCACTGAACATAGCAGCCATGCTGGGCCCTGGCGCCTGGATAACGCAACCCATTGCAGCAATTGAAGAACCGTTGACACAACCATCGCCAATCGACGGCTGCTGCCCTGTAATTGCACACCAGCCACTCGTCAACCAGCCGGCACCCACCGCCCTGCCCTTCATACCATCATCAGGTAACGACTCATCTTTGGAGGCGCATCCTGATGACCATCAAAATGACTTCGCTGTTACTGGCTGGAGTGCTGTGCGCCCTGTCCGTCGGTATTTTTGCTGCCCCAGGCGATGGCGCTGATGCGAAGGGTAGCCAATCGGGCTCATTCGGCGGCTCGACCATGGCGCCCAACAATAACCCTGGCCAACCCTCGAACGATCAAAACACTAATCGCGGCAATAGCGGATCGGGCTCGTCGGATAGCGGAAACGGTGGCAATGCCGGGAACAGCGGTTCTGGCGCGGGAGGTGGCACGGGCGCGGCAGGCGGTGGAACAGGCGGTGCCGGCGGTGGGACGGGCAGCTGGACGCGTAAAAACAGCCGATGATCGTCGGCTGCTTTTAGGCCTGAAACGCGCAACTAGGTTGGCTTGACCGGTGGCGGATTCCACTTGCCGTTCAAAACCTCGGGCTTGGGCCCATACAAACGCATGGTCAGGTTGAAACCGCCCTTCGGTGCCGGCAGCCAATTGGCTTCAAGGTCCTTGCCGGGGTTTTCGTGCTGGAGGTAGATGTCCAGCGAACCGTCGGCATTAGTCTTGAACGGCATCCAGCTACTGACTGCAAAGCGGTTGAGCGCATTGCCGACCTGGAAACCCTCGGGGTCGTACAAGGTGATCGACCAAAAAGCGTTTACCGGTGGCGTTTCACCCTTTTCGAAATGCAGCACGTATTTGTTCGAGCCATCGAGTGGCTTGCCTTCGACATCGCCGATGTTCAGCGGATAAATCGCATCCTCGGGCAAGTTGGCACCGAGCCCGATCTGCGCAACGATCGCGCGCTTGAGGTAGTAGTTGCCATAGACGCCCATGGTGTCGGTGTTCATCGACCAGCCGTTGACCACACGAGCGAGGGTTGGAACCTTCCACGTCATCAGCGCCTGCGCGTCCTTGGGCACGGTCTGCAACGCTGCTTGGATTTCAGGGTCCAGCGCCTTCATGTCGAAGGATTTTCCGGGCTCGATACCGATACGCTTCATCTGCGCCAGGATCGGTTGATCGCTGATGTGCGCAGGATGCACCTTGAGCAATTCGGCGGCGTAGGCGAAGTAGTCCGCCGCCGACATTGAGTCGACCTGGATCTTGGGCGGGGTCTTCATATCCACGGCCGGGTCAATGTTCACGCTGACCGGCTCGGCGCTTTTACCCAGCCGGGACAACGGTGTCACCGTATAGCCAGCCTGAATTTTGTGTACCGCCGCGTAGTCCGCGGCGCCGTCGGTCTTGGTGCGGCCAATGACCCAGACAATGGGCGTGGGCGCCGGCAGATGGTTCAGTCCGGCTGGCACCGTCCCGGTCCAGCCCGGCGGTGTCACCAGGAACTGCCCCGCCTGGGTGCCCGTGGTGCGCCAGCCCGGTGAGGCGAACACATCGGTCCACATGTCGAGCATCGGCAGCAAGTAAAAACGTCCGGCCGTATCGGGCGCTGCGATCACCAGCGGCTCTTCGGTCAAATCCAGCCAGGCAATGGAATACAAGGTGTCGAAGTTCGAACGCACCACCCCTTTGAAATCCGCAGGCGGATACTGCGGAACGCTGACAAACATATTCATCGGACCTTTGCCGAATTCCTTGCCAGGTTCGATATTGGTGAATTGCTTGCGGGTAATGTCCATGGTCAACAGCGGGTACAAATAAAGGTAGGCATCCACGCCGATGGCGTGTGCTTCTTCGGCTGTGACTTTCGATTGAGCCTGGCTGGCGAGCGGAAAGACGACGCTGGCTGCTACGGTTAGAGCAACGGCTGTCAATGCTTGAGTAATCAACATTCTGAGATCATCCGTGCGGTGGGAAGACCTGCCGGGATCGACAGGGTTACCGCAACTCTAGACGATCAATCGAAGGGGATCTGACAGGCAGACAGCCGGCTGGCCGCGGTGTTGCGCGGGTGAAACACCCTCGATAGACAGCTCAACGATCCGAACGCAGCAGTGCCTCGACACCGCCCTCCATCGACAGCACCGCCGAGCGGTTTCGCCCCGAATGCTTGGCTTGATACAGCGCTGCGTCCGCGCGTTCGATAAACACTTCCATGCTGTCCCGCCCCGTCGGCACAAACGAGTAACAACCCAGGCTGACCGTCACGAAGCCCGAGGGCGAACCGCTGTGGAGGATGTTCTTGTCCATGACGCTGCGGCGGATCTGCTCGGCAATCACCATCGCGCCGTGAATGTCGGTGTCGGGCAGCAATACCGCAAACTCTTCACCGCCATAGCGCACGGCCAAATCGGCCTTTCGATGGCAGCAGCCTTTCACCGCCCGCGCCACTTCAGCCAGGCAATGGTCTCCCGCCACGTGGCCATAAGTGTCGTTGTAGCGCTTGAAGTAATCGATATCGAGCATGATCAGGCTTAGCGAACTCGACTGCCGGGCACCTCGGCTGAATTCGATGTCCAGCGCGCCCTCGAACAGCCGGCGATTGCCCAGGCCGGTCAGGCTGTCGTGGGTCGCGATCAGCTTCAGCGCTTCCTTTGCCTTGCGCAAATCCGCCTCGACCTGTTCGCCGACACGCACCTGATAAAGGAACATCCAACCGAACAGCCCTACGCCCACCACCACCAGGGCAACGATGACTGTGGAGCGAAATGCCGTGTCGTACCAATCCTTGAGAATCGCCTCCCTGGACGAGGCGGCAGACACGACCAACGGATAAGCGTCGAGCTCACGGTAGCCATGCAACCGCACAACACCATCGAGCAGCGAGCTGAACATCGCGTTCCCGGCAGGCGCGTTGGGCAGCAACTTCTCGAAGATCTCGCCCTTGGCCAGTGATGTGCCAATCAGCGACTCCACAAACGGTCGGCGCGCCAGCAGCGTTCCGTCGGTCAATGCCAAAAACATCGAACCGTTGCCATCAATGCTGAAGCTTTTGAAGAACTGATCGAAGTACGCCATCTTGATGCCGGCCAACAAGACGCCCTGGAAATTGCCATTCCTGTCGTTCACCCGTTTTGATACCGGAATGATCCATTCGCCGTTTCCTCGACTGCGAATCGCCGGCCCGATGTGCGCCAGGGAGGAGACGTTCTGCTGGTGGAACTTGAAATAATCGCGATCCCCCACACCGGCTCCGCGTGGCAGCTCGTCGAAAGAGGTAACGATCCACTGTCCCTTTTGGTCGAACAGAAATATCCCGTGCAATTGATGCAGTGCCTGCACTCGCCGGGCGAATGTTTTCTGCAAGCGTGCCTTTTGCGGCGCACCGAAACCGTCAACCTGAATCCAGTCGGCCAGACTGGTCAGCACCAGTTCGGCTTGCATGAAGGTGTCTTCAGCTTGTTGCGCCATGGCCCGTGTCAGGTTTGTAGACGCCACTTGCGCCAAGGCCAGGTCATGCCGGCGCGACTGCTCCAGTTGCAGGTACAGCAAACCGCACAGGCTCAGGCACACGACTGCGATAAACAGTACCGCTGCTTTGCGCAAAGGTAACCGTTTCAGCGTGACGCCAGTGGCGTTGTGCGGATCGTGAAGAGGGATAGACAAAAGCTCGTCCTGTAAGGGTAAGGCATGGGTATCACCCCAAAACCCTTATTTTTTGTGAGCTTAGTCTACGAGGGGATGGCGGGCAAATGCCGTTTGGCTAGCCGTTGCATCGCACTGCGCAAATGCGCCCGAGCTGGCGCATTTGCCGGTATGCCCGCGGGGCAACCTCCCAGACATAATCACCCAACAAAAAAACAGGCGCCTCGCGGGCGCCCATTAAGTACGAATTACCTTCAGATCAACTTGTCGATCTCATCCAGCGTCACTCGGGGAATGAGTTCGCCGGGAATCCGTGAGGAACTGGACAGGTTGTAGACCCGAAAATCTTCACTCACGACGTACTTCGACAAGATCTCGAACGACGGCAGGATTCGCGTATAAAAATGCTGATCGAGCAGGCATGGCGAGGCGACCGTGTCGGCCCCTTCATAAAACCGGCTTACAGACTGATTCAAATCGACGCCTACCAGAAACACCTTGGTAAACCCCACGTGATAGGCAATCTGTAACGCCAGATAAGCCACCGTACGAGCATCAAAAAAACCGCGTTTAAGGTTCTTGCTGAAACCAAGGGTTCTGTTACGGCCATTTCCAAGTTTGCGACTTCTGACGAGTTCTTTATCGGCCCTGAAAACCAGGTCCGTCCAGGAGAGCTTGGGGGCTCGGCCGAGTAAATACAGTTCGCCTTCAGGCGGGACCGTCGTATGCCAGATGTGCTCTTGCCACAGCGCCACCCGCTGGCTGATGCGCATGGCCTCTGAAAACAGTTCGGGTTGTTGCCTGGAAAAGCCTTGATCCGTACAGGCATAAAAGAAAGGCTTGATACCTGTCCCGGAGAACATGGAAATGGCGCCGTTCATTGTGATCATCGGAACGTTCGCAAACTTTTCCAGCGGAAAATCCTTGGCGGACGCCCCCGAAGCAATGATAAACACGGCACCTTTCTGGATGTTGCGGCACTCATCGAGGTCATGCCCATTAAGCATGCCTGTATTGAGTGACGGTTTTTTTTGCGCAACATCCATCTTCAATTCCCTATCCCTTCACATCAATGATCGGCGGACTTTTTTTGCATTGTGATAGTTTTCAACAGGCGAGCCAACCTTTTGGCTTCCCCATTCCCTGAATCTGCGACGGAGCGCAAAGGTTGATGCAGAGCGCTTGCAACGTCAGTGCATCGATGACCTGCCGGTTACCTACGGATAGCACACCTCGCCTGTTTCAGGATCATTACCGGTTTTGCCCCGTCGCGACCGCGGAAGTTCCTGCTCGTCGCACATCCAGGACGGGCAGTTCCGAAGGCTGATTGAGCCCCCGCAGTACCGCGGAGTCATAGCCGTATACATCAGGTTTAAACATCACTCGACCATCACTACTCAGATCCACCGTCCAGTAAGCCAACAGCACCGGCACTTTGACGGGAAGCCTGATGTTTTCGGTCTTGCCGTTAGCCAGCTGGGCCCGTATTGCGGCGCTGCTCCAACGAACCGGGTCATTGAACAGTAGCTCTACCAACTGCAGTGGATTCTCCACTCGTATGCAGCCTGAACTGGTGGCACGGCGCGATTGCGCAAACAGCTCACGATGCGGCGTGTCGTGGAGATAAATCGAATATTCATTGGGAAACCGAATGACCACTTGCCCCAGTGAGTTATCCGGCCCCGCATCCTGTCGCAGCGTGATACCGCGTGCGTTATCCCAGTCGACGGTCGACGGATCGAGCACATTCCCCTCTCGATCAAGGGCTCTTATTCGGTTGGCGGCCAGGTAGCCGGGATCTCTTCGTATCTTCGGCAGCATGTCTTTGACGAGGATGGTCGGTGGTACGGTCCAGGTGGGGTTGAACGTTACGTAAGTGATCTCGGATTGAAACACCGGCGTACTGCGAAACGGCTTACCGACCTGAACCCGGGAACGCCATATCGCCTTCCCGTCGCGATAAAGCGCCACCTTGTAACCCGCAATATCAACGATGACAAAAGTGCCCTGAAGTTTGTACAGCAACCAGCGCGCGCGCTCCATGTTCACCCGGACCTGGTCTATCCGTGCTTCTACGGGCACATTCAACGCCGCCAGTGTCGCTGCGCCCGCCACGCCATCCGCCCCCAGGTATTGCTCGGCCTGATACTTTTTCACTGCTGCGGTGACGCTGTCGTCGTAGTCAGTGCGTGGGCTCTTCGATGGGGCCAGATAACCACCCGCCACCAAGCGTGCGCGCAACTGCGCGACAGCGGCGTCATCCATGCCTGGCTTGAGCGATTGGCCTTCGGCAACCTTCGGCCAGCCGCCAGTGTCCCGAACCTTGCGCAGTTGCGCCAGGCCCACGCGCAGGCTGCGGTAAACCGCCTCTTGTGGCGGTGCTTCGGCGAAAGCGCGCGCCACGTCATGCGCATCGAGCGCGGCGAACAATTTATGCATGTCTCCACGGGGATCGGCACCCACAGGGTCGAAATTCCAATGAATGTCCAGACGCGAAGGGTCAACCTTGCCGCGCCGCAATTGCAGCAACGCCGTGACAAAGGTACGGGTGGCTGCGATATCGAACGCCGCCCGTTGCGCCACTGTTGGCGCTGCTGCCTGCATCGACGCCCGGGCATTCGCCAATTCCTCGATATGAAAGTCGGCAGGGTCCAACCCATCGGCCTGGGTCTCGCTCAGGCTTTTCAATAACTGGATGACATCGCGGTCGTTGGCCCAGGCCGAGCGGTAACCCCGATGCATGTAAAAATCCATGACCACACGACTCGGGTCCATCCGTTGATGGCCACGGGAAGTGAGCAAGGGAGGAAACGATGAGCTCAAGGGCTCAAGTGCCGCCTGAATCGTTTGAGCGACGTAATCGTCAGGTGCTGCGCCATTTCTGCGGATAGCAGCAGATACCCCCTCAATCGGCGAGGTTTCTGCAATCGCTGCGCCGCTGATCAGAAAGCCCATAAAAAACATGCGGCTTATGACGAATAACCTTGTTAACTGCCCCATGGATAATCCTTAATCGCCCCGTATTCAACGGCTAGCATCCTGCACACTGCTAGACTCGAAACATTAATGTGAGATTTACATATGGCGCTAGACCGCTTTTGTTTCCTGTTCTCGGCCCTGCTGCTGACGTCAGTTTCAGTACCGGCAGCCTACGCCGATTCGCTTGAAGCCGCGCTGCTCAAAGCAGCACCTGGCGCCAACGCCAAAGTCATCGGGCTGGCCGTACGCGCGACTCAATGCAGCTTGGCCCAAGGTAAAGCGCCTGTCCAAAGACTTGCTGTCATCGACTACTCACTGCCTTCGACCGAACAACGGTTGTGGGTGTTCGATCTGAAGAAACGTAAATTACTGTTCCACGAACTGGTCGCCCACGGTCGCAACAGCGGCGAGAACATGGCGGTCAAGTTCTCCAACCAGAATGAAAGCTTTGCCACCAGCCTGGGTTTGTATCGGACCCAATCGAGCTACGTCGGCCAGAACGGGTATTCCTTGCGCATGGAAGGCCTGGAGCCGGGGTTCAATGACAAAGCGTTCGAGCGAGCGATCGTTATTCACGGGGCGCCCTATGTCAGTCCGATTCTTGCCCGAACCAATGGCCGGATTGGTAGAAGCCTGGGGTGTCCGGCGGTGCGGCCAGCAATTGCGCATAAGTTGATTGATTCAATGAAAGATGGGCAGTTGTTGTTTTCTTACTATCCGGATCAGCGCTGGTTGAAGTCGTCTTCGTATATCAATTGCGGGGGCGGCACCGTGGCCACAACATCAACGCCCGGTACACGCCAATAAATACGGCATGAAACTGTCAAAAATGTAATCTGCGCCTCAGCCTGCTGAAAGGCGCCGCCCATTAGCCTTGTCACCAAGCACTCTCCACGCTGACGGACCAGGAAAACGGCATGCATTCCAACACAACAAGACGCACCTTCGTGAAGGGCCTGGCCGCAGGCGGGCTCCTTGGCGGCCTCGGGTTATGGCGCACACCTGTCTGGGCGGTCACCAGTCCCGGCGAGCCTCAGGTGCTGGCAGGCACCGATTTCGACCTGTTCATCGGCGAAACCCCGGTCAACATCACCGGTAATCCGCGCACCGCGATGACCATCAACGGCGGTATTCCCGGCCCCCTGCTGCGCTGGCGCGAAGGTGACACGGTGACGCTGCGGGTAAAGAACAAACTCAACGCCGACACCTCCATTCACTGGCACGGCATCTTGCTGCCGGCCAACATGGACGGCGTGCCGGGGCTGAGCTTTCACGGCATCGAGCCGAATGGCACGTACGTCTACCAGTTCAAGGTCCGGCAGAATGGCACTTACTGGTACCACAGCCATTCCGGTTTTCAGGAACAGTCCGGCGTTTACGGGCCACTGGTGATCGATGCAAAGGAGCCGGAGCCTTTCCAGTACGACCGCGATTACGTGGTGATGCTGACCGACTGGACCGATGAAGATCCGGTCGGCCTGATGAAGACGCTGAAAAAGCAATCCGATTACTACAACCACAACAAGCCCACCGTGGGTGATTTCATCCACGACGTCAGCGAGAAAGGTTGGGGTTCCACGGTCGCCGATCGAAAAATGTGGGCCGAGATGAAGATGAACCCCACCGACCTGGCCGACGTCAGCGGCGCAACTTACACCTACTTGATGAACGGCCAGGCGCCGAACTCGAACTGGACGGGTGTGTTCCGGCCGGGCGAAAAGCTGCGCCTGCGCTTCATCAATGGCTCCGCCATGACGTATTTCGACGTGCGCATTCCCGGGCTGAAAATGACGGTGGTCGCTGCGGATGGCCTGCACGTCAAACCGGTGAGTGTCGATGAGTTTCGCATTGCGGTGGCAGAGACCTTCGATGTGATTGTCGAGCCCACCGAAGCGGCTTACACCTTGTTCGCCCAGTCGATGGATCGGACTGGCTTTGCACGCGGCACGCTCGCAGCGAAGGCGGGGTTATCCGCGCCGGTACCGCCGCTGGACCCTCGGCCGCTGGTGACCATGGATGACATGGGCATGGGCGGCATGGATCACAGCAGCATGGCGGGCATGGATCACAGCGCCATGGCCATGCCCGGCATGCAGTCCCATCCCGAGACGGAAAAAGACAACCCACTGGTGGACATGCAAGCCATGACCACCGCCCCCAAACTCGACGACCCCGGCCTTGGCCTGCGCAACAACGGGCGGCGTGTCCTGACCTATTCCGACCTGCGCAGCACCTTCGAAGACCCGGACGGTCGCGACCCGAGCCGTACCATCGAGCTGCACCTCACCGGCCACATGGAAAAATTCGCCTGGTCGTTCAACGGAGTGAAGTTCTCCGACGCCGAACCTGTGCGCCTCAAATACGGCGAGCGGGTTCGGGTGGTGCTGGTCAACGATACGATGATGACCCACCCGATCCATCTGCATGGCATGTGGAGCGACCTCGAAGACGAGAACGGCGAATTCATGGTGCGCAAACACACCATCGACATGCCACCCGGTTCCCGACGCAGCTATCGTGTCACCGCCGATGCGCTCGGACGCTGGGCCTATCACTGCCATCTCCTGTACCACATGGAAATGGGCATGTTCCGTGAAGTTCGGGTGGAAGAATGAGGCGCCTATCGATGACCAGACTCACTTCCCTCTCTTTGGCACTCGTGACCGCGAGCCTGACACTCTCTTCGGCGATGGCCGCCACCGACGACATGCAGAACATGGATCACAGCCAGATGCCGGGCATGGACCATAGCCAAATGCAAAGCATGGACGACGGCCAAATGCAGCCCGCCGCACCGACCGAAAGCCGCACGCCGATCCCGGCGCTGACCGATGCCGACCGGGCCGCCGTGTATGCCAGTCCGTCCGGCCACATGGTGCATGACACCGCGCTCAACTATTACTTCCTCGCCGACGAACTCGAATGGCAAGACGCTGACGACGGCAGCACCCTGGCCTGGGACATGTCCGGCTGGATCGGCGGCGACATCGATCGCCTGTGGCTGCGCTCCGAAGGCGAACGCACCAATGGCAAAACCGAAGACGCCGAAATCCAGGCCCTGTGGGGCCACGCCATCTCCCCGTGGTGGGACGTGGTGACCGGCATTCGCCAGGATTTCAAACCTGGCGACCCGCAAACCTGGGCCGCGTTCGGCGTGCAAGGGATGGCGCTGTACAACTTCGAAACCGAGGCCACCGCCTTCATCGGCGAAGGCGGCCAAACCGCTGCACGACTGGAAGGCGACTACGACATCCTGCTGACCAACCGATTGATTCTGCAGCCAACCGCCGAACTCAACTTCTACGGCAAAAACGATCCGCAACGGGGGATCGGTTCCGGGTTATCCAACACCGAAGCCGGCCTGCGGCTGCGCTATGAAATCCGCCGGGAAATCGCGCCCTATATCGGCGTGACCTGGAACCGCACCTACGGCAAAACCGCCGACTACGCCAACGATGAAGGTGAGGACCGCAGCGAAGCACGCCTGGTCCTCGGTGTTCGCCTGTGGTTTTAAACGCATTAACTCAACAACCAAAAAAACAACCGCTTAAAGCGGTAAGAGGCCTTGCATGCGCATGATTAAAACGACCGCTGTTGCCATTGGACTGCTCATGAGCGCGCTCGCTCAAGCGCACCCGAAACTGCTGTCCTCCACCCCGGCCGAAGGCGCGGACGGTGCGACGCCGAGCAAGATCGAACTGCACTTCTCGGAGAACCTCATGACCCAGTTCTCCGGCGCAAAACTGGTCATGACCGAAATGCCTGGCATGGCGCACTCCCCCATGCCGATGAAAGCCAAGGTCTCCGGCGGCAGCGATCCGAAAACCATGGTCATCACCCCGCTTTCGCCATTACCCGTCGGCACCTACAAAGTCGAATGGCGCGCGGTGTCATCGGACACCCACCCGATCACCGGCAACGTCACGTTCAAAGTGAAGTGATTGATGAGCGACTCGGTCAGTATTGCACTGCGCTTTGGGTTGTATGTGGATTTGATGCTGCTGTTTGGCCTGGCGCTGTTTGGGCTCTATAGCCTTAAAGGACAGGAACGGATTTCCGGCGCGGTGTTGCCGTTTCGGTCGATGTTGGTGGGCACGACGGTGCTGGGTGTGCTGTTTTCCATCGCCAGCATGGTGGTGATGGCAAGCGCCATGAGCGGTGAGACGGACTTTGCCGAGTTGCGCCCGCATATCCAAATGATGGTGCTTGAGACGGACGTGGGATTGGCCTGGATCGTGCGCCTCATCGCGCTGGTGGTCGGCGGTTTGGCGGTCGTATTCAACCGGCGAGCACCAGGATCCAGCCTGCTGATCGCGTCTATTGCCAGCGCTAGCGCCCTCGCCAGCCTGGCCTGGAACGGTCATGGAGCGATGGATGAAGGTGACCTTCGTTATTGGCATTTCATCACTGACATCGGGCATCTGCTGGCTTCGGGCGCCTGGTTCGGTGCGCTGGTGGCGCTTGCCTTGATGGCAAAGATCAACGCGCTGCAAACCGAGGAGCGCATCAGATTGCTGGCTCGGGCTGTCCGCCGATTTGAATGGGTAGGCGCGGTGATCGTGGCCGTCATCACGGTCACAGGCGTTGTGAATTACCTGTTCATCGTGGGCCCGACGCTCGACGATCTATTGCTCAGCACCTACGGGATTTTACTGTCGATCAAAATCGCGCTGTTTGCCGGGATGCTGGTGCTCGCCGCGTTGAACCGGTTTCACCTGGGGCCGTTTTTGGAGCGGTCGTTGCGTGACGGTCAGTATCGGGTGGCGGCGAATACATTGCGGCGCAGCGTGGTGGTTGAATTGGCAGCGGCGGTGCTGATAGTGGGGCTGGTGGCGTGGTTGGGGACGTTGAGTCCAGGGATGGAAATGGGCGCGGAGTAACGGAAAGAGGCACCACTTGATATGGATCAATCACGGCCTCTTCCCCGGGACTAAGCTCAAGGTAACCCCTCGGATCGGGTACACACTATGCTCTGGTTCCGCACGCACCTACCGCTGCTGATCCGCCAAGTGCTCGCACTGTGGCTGCCAGCACGCCTGCGCTTCGTTCGCTTCAACAATTAAAACAGTCCTCCGAGCGTCTGGAACTCCGGACGCCCCTTTGGCTTCACCTCTTTAGCGCTGCTCCATTCCCGTACGTCCCTGACTCACTGGAGATTGCCATGCAAATGCACTTCAAAGCACTCGTCGCCGCTCTGCTCATCAGTAGCCCATTGGTTGCCCTCGCTGTCGAGGAACATCACCCAGACACACCGCCAACCGCACCGACCACCGCAGCTACCGCCCCCGCCCCCGCTACCGCGCAAGACAAAGCCATGAGCGAACAGATGGAAAAAATGCAGGCCGCTCACGAAAAAATGATCGCCGCCAAAACCCCGGCCGAACGCCAGGCCGCCATGCAAGAAGGCATGGCCACGATGAAGGACAGCATGGGCATGATGCACAACCATTGCCAAGGCATGGGCATGGGCAAAGGCATGTCCGGCGGCATGGCTCATTCAGACCAGATGATGGACATGATGATGAAAATGATGGATCAGCAGTCGAACATGATGAAAAAGCCGATGAGCAACTAACGCCCTTTAAAAAGCGCTTGACCTTGCCATCGCGGCAAGGTCAACCATCGATCTCATCCATCCCCCCCTGCCACTCACGGTAAAAGAGGTTTACGTAATGAACAGCACTGAACTGCAAGTCGATGGCATGAGTTGCGGGAGTTGCGTCAAACACATCAACGCCGCATTGCAACCACTCGCAGGAGTGGGTGAAGTGACAGTCGATCTGACGGCCGGTCGGGTCAAGGTGACTGGAGATGCCGAGAGCGATGTTCTGTTATCGGCACTGAAAGAGGCCGGGTATCCAGCAAGCGTACTGACATAAGACAAACATGAAGGCGTAAAGAAGAAGTCTGGCTGCGGCGGTTCAAGTTGCTGCTGTCACTGAGTCCGGCCCGGCGAGGATGATGTTGAGCAGAGCAGCAGAAAGTCAGTACTCTCAGCACCCACTCCATCATGGAAGCCGGATAACAATGAACAACCTGAAAAGCACAATGCTGCTCGGTGGCCTGCTCGCTCTATCGTTTGCCGCTCAGGCAGAGCCATCGCATCTGGACAGCGTCATCCAACAGGGCCAACTGCGCGTGTGCACAACAGGCGACTACAAACCCTATACCGTCAAAGCCGAAGACGGCGAATACTCGGGCATCGACATCGCCATGGCCCGCTCGCTGGCCGACAGCCTGGGCGTCAAGGTCGAGTGGGTGCAGACCACCTGGAAAACCCTGATGCCCGACATGCTCGCGGGCAAATGCGACATCGGCGTCGGCGGCATATCGGTCACGCTGGAGCGCCAGAAAAAAGCCTTCTTCAGCACCACGCTGGACGTCGACGGCAAAATCCCGCTGGTGCGCTGCGAAGATCAGGCGCTGTACCAGACCGTCGAGCAAATCAACCAGCCTTCGGTTCGTTTAGTCGAACCGGCCGGCGGCACCAACGAAGCCTTTGTTCACGCCTTCCTGCCCAAGGCGCAATTGCGCCTTCACGACAACGTGACCATCTTCCAGGAACTGCTGGACAAGAAGGCTGACGTAATGATCACCGATGCTTCGGAAGCGCTCTATCAGCAGAAACTCAAACCTGGTTTGTGCGCGGTGAACCCGAAGCAATTCATGCAATACGGCGAAAAGGCTTACTTGCTGCCACGTGATGACATGACCTGGAAGCTGTACGTCGATCAGTGGCTACACCTGGCCAAAGTCACGGGCAACTACCAAAAAATTCTGGGCCAGTGGATAGCAACACCCGAACCCAAATAACCGCCACCTACTCGATCCATGTAGCAGCCGGCGAAGCCTGCGTCCGGCTGCGCAGCAGTCGCCAACTCAGCACTCACCATGTCTCAGGCAAACCACGCAACGGCAAAAACACTTCGGCCGTTGCGTCCGCCCTTAGTCGTGCAGCACCCCCACTGTACTCAATGAAGCTGCTACCGATCGCGCTCCCGCCTAAGTTCAACATGTTGGGGTCGAGGCAGTGATTGCAGGTGCGAATCACGAAGAGAAGGAAGGGCCGGCCGTACGGATGTTTCAGGAGATGATCTGGAAGCGGCTGCAGCGATCCGCGAAATAGAACTCTAGAAGAAAGATCTAAGTCCCCAGCAACTCACCGCCCAACTGGGGTTGAGAACAAATAGGTGCAAGGCCGCTGCATTTATGAGGTGCGGCCTGACCCCTAAGGAAATTCTGTAGGTGAAAACAGAGCCAACGGGAGTCAGGTACGATTGATTCTTTTACCTGATTGTCGCTCGCTACATTTTGCTGTTTCTAGGGTCGTCCGCCGGGTTGAGGTAGGTGATCCCCCAAGGCCCCGTGCCGTGGAGTTGGAGCACGGTTTCCTGCTCTCGACTGGCGCCGTACATCGGCATGCCGACGGGAATGATCAGGGTATCACCCGGTTGATAGGCCTTGGCCCGTGCCGAATCGAATGTGTCTCCGGTGGCGAAGTAGAAAATGCCTGAGATAACGGTTACGCGTTCGGTCACGGGATGGGTATGCACGCCGATTTTCGTATTTGCCGGCAGCTTCAAGCGCAGAGTGAAAGGCTCGGCGGCTTTCAAGTCACCTTCAATCACTGCAATCATCGCACCGGGCCCCACCGACGGCGCGGCTGTCCACTTGAGTTCGGATGGGGTGGAGGCAATCAAACCCGCTCCCTCGGCCAGGGCGGCAGATGTGAAGAAGGCTGCGCTGAGCAAGGCCAGCGAAACAGCGACAGCTTTGTGGGAGTTCATCATGGTTTCCTCGTGTTTGGGAGCTGTGGGTGTATCGCAGCAGAGGCAAATAAATATAGCTTCAACGCACAGGAGCAGAGCCTGCGCAATCAAGTCATATACGATGACGGTAGCCGAATGTTGAAGCGTGGATATACCCATTATGAACAGCGCTATAACGCACAGGTATGGACTGTGGCCTCCTACAGCAGGCGCTGTGCTGTTCGCTGTCAGGTCAGCCATTGGCGGTGCCAAGGATGACGGCCGCAGATCAGCAGTAGCAAGACTCACCAACGCTCCGCCAGCCCAATCCTGATAAACTCCCCACCTTCCAGCCTCACCGATCCAGATTCCTAATGTCCATAACCAACGCAACACCCGCCCCGCTCTCCCGCCGCTTCAGCGTTGCGCCCATGATGGATTGGACTGATAGGCATTGCCGTTTTTTCCTACGCCTACTCTCCAAGCACGCCCTCCTCTACACAGAAATGGTCACCACCGGCGCGCTCCTAAACGGCGATCACGACCGCTTCCTGCGTCACAACGAAGCCGAACACCCGCTCGCGCTGCAACTCGGCGGCAGCGTCCCGCTGGACCTGGCGATGTGCGCGCGCATGGCGCAGGAGCACGGTTACGACGAGGTGAATCTGAATGTCGGCTGCCCGAGTGATCGGGTGCAGAACAATATGATTGGTGCGTGCCTGATGGGGCATCCGCAGTTGGTGGCGGATTGTGTGAAGGCAATGCGTGATGCGGTGTCGATTCCTGTGACGGTGAAGCACCGCATCGGGATTAATGGGCGGGACAGTTACGAGGAGTTGTGTGATTTCGTCGGTACGGTTCGGGATGCCGGGTGCACGAGTTTTACGGTGCATGCGCGGATTGCGATTCTGGAGGGGTTGTCGCCGAAGGAGAATCGCGACATTCCACCTCTGCGTTATGACGTGGCGGCGCGGTTGAAGACGGATTTTCCGGAGTTGGAGATTATTCTCAACGGCGGGATCAAGACGCTGGAAGCCTGTCACGAGCATTTGCAGACGTTCGACGGCGTGATGTTGGGCCGTGAGGCTTATCACAACCCTTATGTGATGGCTGAGGTGGATCAGCAACTGTTCGGCAGCACGGCGCCGGTGATCAGCCGGGCGGAGACGCTGGCGCAGTTGCGGCCTTATATAGCCGCGCACATTGATGCGGGCGGCTCGATGCACCACATCACTCGGCATGTGCTGGGGCTGGGTACCGGGTTTCCCGGGGCGCGCAAGTTTCGGCAGTTGTTGTCGGTGGATATTCACAAGGCTAAAGAGCCTTTAGTGTTGCTGGATCAGGCGGCGGAGTTGCTTGAAGGGCGTTAACGGTCGCTTGGGTTGAACCTGTGGTCTGATTTGGCATCGTATTTACCGATACCGCGCCCCGCCATTCAAACAGCCGTTTTCCGGTTGTTGCCGCTGGGGCCCTCGATACGTACACGCACCCTTGAGTGGCTGTCAGCGCTCGGGTAATGTCATTAGACCCATAGGACAGAGCACGCCCATGACTTCCAAGCTGGAACAACTCAAACAAATGACCACCGTGGTTGCCGACACCGGCGACTTCGAAGCTATCGCTCGCGTTAAACCCGTGGACGCTACCACCAACCCTTCCCTGCTGCTCAAAGCGGCGGCCATTCCCGGTTATGCCGAGTTGCTGAACGCTTGCGTCAGCGACTGCAAGAGCGATGTGGGCCTGGCCAGCGACCGTTTTGGCGTTGCGGTAGGGCAAGAAATTCTGAAAGTGATCCCCGGCCGTATTTCCACCGAAGTGGATGCGCGCCTGTCGTTCGACACTGACGCCGTATTGAAGCGTGCGCACCGTCTGATCGACTTGTACGACAAGGCCGGCATTGGCCGTGACCGCGTGCTGATCAAGATCGCTTCCACCTGGGAAGGTATCCGCGCTGCCGAGATTCTGGAAAAAGAAGGCATTCAGACCAACCTGACGTTGCTGTTTTCGTTTGCTCAGGCTGCGGCGTGTGCTGACGCCGGGGTGTTCCTGATTTCGCCGTTCGTGGGTCGCATCTACGACTGGTACAAGAAGGCCAACGGCAACGACTACACCGGCGCGGATGATCCGGGCGTGCAGTCGGTGACGCGCATCTACAACTACTACAAGGCCAATGACTACAAGACTGTGGTCATGGGTGCGAGCTTCCGTAACCTGAATCAGATCGAGCAGCTGGCCGGTTGCGACCGTCTGACCATCAGCCCGGATCTGATTGATAAGCTGGCGGCGGACACTGGCAAGCTGGAACGCAAATTGGCGCTGGGTCATGCTGGTGAAGCGCGTTTGAGCTTGAATGAAGCGCAGTTCCGTTGGTTGTCCAACGAGGACGCGATGGCGACCGAGAAACTGGCGGAAGGTATTCGTCAGTTCGCTCGGGATCAGGAAAAGCTTGAGGCGTTGCTGCAAGCCAAGCTGTGATCCAGTAAGAAAACGCAAAAAGGGCGAACCTTTACGGGTTCGCCCTTTTTTATATGTCGATTTTGGGGCTGCTTCGCAACCCAGCGGGAGCAAGCTCCCTCGCCACAGGTATGCGGTGAATCAGTGACGCTCGAGGGCGTTCACCAGATCATGGAACGCTTCACGATTGGAGTCGTTCAGGCCCATGAGGATCTTGTGCGCTTCGAGCACTTTGATCCGTACCACTTCTTCGGACTGATCCTGGTCTGGCAGGTCGGTCAGGCACTCAGGGCACGGGATCGGGCGGTCAACAATGTTGAACACTTGCTCGAAGCCCATGGACTGCAGCAGACGGGTGATGTCTTCGTGGGTGGTGACGACGGTCGGCAGCAAGCCGACCTTTTGCCGCGACAGGATCGACAGCTTGGCCAGCAGGCCCAACGTCGTGCTGTCGATGCTGCGGGTTTCGGTCAGGTCGATCACGATTGTGTTGAAGTTCAACGCCGTGAAGATCCGCTCGATAGTCGCATCCAACGCCGAACACAGGGTCAGGCGAACTTCACCGACGAACTTCAGGACGAAGGTGCCATCCTGCTCGGCGAACTGGATTCTACCGGTACTCATTAAAGATTCCTGCTCAACACCAACAGGGCGATATCATCCGGCATCTCCCCTAGCGTGGCCAATCCAAAAACCTGCCGCAGACCATCCAGGCTGCCGCCCGCTGCCTTGACCCGCTGGGGCAAAGCCGCCTCTTTTTCTTTGAGTGTAGGTTCTGGCAAAAGGTCCAGAATGCCATCGGACATCAGCGTCAGGCTGAACGTCGGCGGCAGTTCCAGTACGTGATCTTCGTAGGTGGCTTCATTGAAGAGGCCCACCGGCAGACCACGCCCTTCCAGGTAACGAACACTGTCTGGCGTGTACAACACAGGCAACGGTAAATGACCACCGATGCTATAGGTCAACAAACCTGTCTCCTCGTCGATGACTCCACCGACCATTGTGACGTGTTTACCCAGCTTACAACTGATCAGGCCTCGGTTGATATGACCAAGGACCTCTGAAGGCTTGAATTCCGGCAAGGTACCGCTGCGCTTGGATTCGAACAACAAGCGCGTGGTCATGAACTTCAGCAGCACGGTAACGAAGGCTGAAGAGGCGCCATGACCGGAAACGTCCGCCAGGTAGAACGCTACCCGACGCTCGTCGACCCGAAAGTAGTCGACGAAATCACCCGACAGGTACAGCGACGGGATGATCTGGTGAGCAAACTGGAACTCGTCGATGGTCCAGGGGCTGACCGGCAGCATGTTCATCTGCACCTGGCGACCGGCGTTCTGGTCTTCCTGGAGCAGGTTCAGGCTGGCGGCGAGTTCGCGGTTGGCCTTTTCCAGCTTCTCGCGGTAGCGCTGGTTTTCCAGCAGCAGGCGCGCACGATCCAGGGCCCGGCGCACAGAGTGCTCGAGCACAGCCAGATCTTCGAGAGGCTTGATCAGGTAATCCGCCGCGCCCAGGCGCAGGGCCTCGACCGCGTCGTTCATCACGCCGGCGCCCGAAACCACGATCACCGGGGTTTGTGGTGACAGCTCGGTGACCTGGCGAATGAGTTCGAGCCCGCCCATCTGTGGCATGCGCAAATCGCAGATGACCAAGTCGGGCTTGTCTTGCTCGAATACCTGAAGACCCTGCTGGCCATTGCTGGCCTGCAAGACGCTGAAACCACTGTCTTCCAAATAGGCGGCGAGGCTCGCGCGCACTACTTCGTCATCATCGATTATCAGCAGCGTGGCACTGGTTTTTGGCATGTGGGCAAACGGCGCCAGAATTAGGTTGGCGTAGCAGGCAGGGGCTTTGTCCCGGCTCATACTACTGGATTCGCTTTCTAGCCTCTCTAGCGCACTGTTTTCGAGCATTTGCCCTACACACAGGTACACCAGAGGTGCCCTTCTAAGGCGCAGACGGTACTCCCATCCGCGGGTCGTTTCAAGCTCACGCCGATGGTCGCTTGACGTCTTTCAATTTCAAATCACCGGGAGTTATAAGAACCGGCAAAACCGTAACGTAATGGAAGGTTCAAACCATCGCTGAAACTGGCCAAAAAGCCAAACGAAAGAAGGCGGCCTACTGGCCGCCTTCTTCACGTTTTACCGGTCGAGATCAAAAATCGTCTTCAACCTGGCCGTCCTTTACTTTGAATTCGCGGTTCTGCAAGTACGCATTACGGATGAATATGTATTTGTCGCCGCTGATCAGCTTCTCGCTCGACAGCAGGCTGGCGCGGGTGTCAACGATGTTCAGGCCGAAGATGGAGTTACGCACAGGCACGTCGTGGATGTAAGGGTACGGGCCGGTGTAGCCGTCGACATACTTGGATGGCGCGTCACGCAAGGTGCTAGGGCCCAGAAACGGCAGCATCACGTACGGGCCGCTGCCTACGCCCCAGTAGCCAAGGGTCTGACCGAAGTCTTCGTCATTGCGTTGAAGGCCCATCTTGGTGCCGACGTCGATAAAGCCCAACAGGCCAAACGTAGTGTTGAAGATCAAGCGCGCGGTGTCGACGCCAGCGGCGGCCGGTTTGGCCTGCAAGATATCGTTGGCAAGGTTGGTGACATCGCCGACGTTGCGGAACATATTGTGGATGCCGTCCTCAAGAAATTGCGGCGTCACGAACTGATAGCCCTGGGCCAAAGGCTTCAGCGCATAGGTGTCGAGCACATCGTTGAACTTGTAGATCGGGCGGTTGATGCTTTCCCAAGGGTCGTCTTCCGAGGCTGCCTGGGCAACGACCGGAACCAGCAATACGCTGGCAAACACACAAAGCTGAGCTAGATGATTGCTCCAGCGCATAGAAAAACTCCTTGGATTGTACTGACGCGTGGGCTTGGCCCAAGCGTAAAGCTGGCTAGTATAAGACGGAAAAGCCGCTTAAGGCAGCACCGTGCGAGTCAGCCTGCGGATCATTCGTGATGATTGTGAGCGATTCACATCAGTGTCACTCAACTGTCACCGTCGCCCCCTAGCCTTGAGGCTATTTCAGGGACGTTGATATGCCCCATGCCGAAACCTTGCCCCACATTGCGCCCAGCCTGACCGCCGTCCTGTTTGGCCTCAGTGGTTGCCTGGTGGATTTCGGTGCCCGCACACGCGCACAGGGAATCCCCTCTTCCATCTATGCCGAGGCCACGCCCGGCGCCCTGGATAGCTTGCGCAGCTTGCAGCATCAGCAGATTCCCTGTGCCTGGCTCGATGACCTCCCCGCTGCCCTCAGCCACTCCCTGGCCTCTGCCTTGCCTTCATGGATCAAACCCTCGCAACACCCCGAAACAAACAATCCATGGCCGGCACCGCACGCCTGCTGGCAAGCCCTGATGACGTTGAATGTTGAACGACTGGAAGGTTGCGTGCTGGTCAGCGGCGAACCACGATTGCTGCAAGCGGGGCTCAACGCTGGATTGTGGACGATTGGGCTGGCGTCCTGCGGCTCACTCTGCGGCCTGGCGCCCAACGAATGGCAGGCGCTGACGCAGCAGGAACGTGAATTCAAACGCGGCAAGGCAACAGTGCAACTGTTCGGTCTGGGCGTGCATTCGGTGATCGATCACCTTGGTGAACTCGATACCTGCCTGGCCGACATCAGCCTGCGCCGGCTCAAGGGCGAAAAGCCCTGATCGAGATCATGCAGGTTACGCGCGAGTGGATTAATCTAAAGATCAAGCCATAGACCTTTGGCGTGCTGCTGCGGTCTATGCCAGTGCCTATCGATAAAAGGAAGAACGCCATGCCTGCCCGCGAACTGCAACAACAGCTCAATACTCTGCGCGAGCAATTGGAACAGAATCCACCGCTGACCGAAGCCGAGCGCGACGACCTGCACGCGCTGATGCAACAGATCGAACTGGAACTGGAGCTCGAAACCAAAACCCAGGACTCCAGCCTTGCCGACAATGTGAACCTGGCCGTCGAGCGCTTTGAAATCGAACACCCGACCCTTGCTGGCACCTTGCGCAATATCGTGCAAGCCCTGGCTAACATGGGGATCTGAACCCGCCGAATACAAAAAGCCCCGCTAGTGATAGCGGGGCTTTTTAGTTTCTGCGATTTGCAATGCAATCCCTTGTGGGAGCGAGCCTGCTCGCGATGGCTGAGTGTCAGTTAACATCAATGTTGAATGTGCTGGACTCATCGCGAGCAGGCTCGCTCCCACCGTAGATCTTTATTGGCGGACCAGCCGGTGGTTCGGCAGTTGAACGGTTTCAGTACTGCGATACGGGTTGATGTCCAACCCACCGCGTCGCACATAGCGCGCATACACCGTCAATTTTTCTGGTTTCAACAACCGCTGCAGGTCGAGAAAGATCCGCTCCACGCACTGCTCATGAAAGTCCGAGTGCTGACGGAAGCTCACGATGTATTCCAGCAAACTCGCGTGATCCAGCGCCGCGCCACGGTATTCCACCGCCACACTGCCCCAGTCCGGCTGGCTGGTGACCGGGCAGTTGGATTTGAGCAAATGGCTGTGCACGCTCTCCTCCACGATGCGCGATTCATCGCAACGCAGCAGTTCCGGACGCGGATGCTCATAGTTGCTGACGCTGATATCCAGATCATCAATGCACACGCCCGGCAACGCCACGACGCCTTCGGCCTCGACGTCCTTCAGGCTGCGAATCCGCACGCCCACCGGTTTACCGGCAGCAGCCGACAGGTCTTTGATCAATGTCGCTTCAAGGCTCGCGGTGTCGGCAAACGGTGTCTGGTTCAAGGAGTTGAGGTACAGCTTGAACGACTTCGATTCGATGATATTCGGCGAATCCGCCGGGATACTGAACTCGCCAATCGCCACCACTGGCTTGCCGGACGGCAACAGCCACGACAGTTCGAAGCAGTTCCAGAAATCCACGCCCTTGTACGGCAGGGTTTCAGCCGTCAGGCCCAGCTCGGCCCATTTCGCGGTGCGCGGGATCGGAAACAGCAAGGACGGCGTGTAGGTGGCGATGTATTCGCTGGATTTGCCCAGCGGCGAGTGTTCGGCTGCGGGATGCATGGCGGAAACCTGACTGAAGAATCAGCGGATTCTACCAGCCTTTGCTCCCGCCTTTGAGTGCTTACTGACTGACAGTCACCTTGCCGACCATGCCGGCCTGGTAATGACCGGGGATGTTGCAGGCGAATTCCAGGTTGGTGGCCTTGGTGAAGGTCCAGGTCAACTCAGCGGTTTTGCCCGGCTCGACGAGCACACTGTTGGGGTCGTCGTGTTTCATTCCATGCTCCATACCGGCCATACCGGCCATGGCGCCGTGGTCCATTTCCTTCATGCCTGCAGGCATGAGCATGCCGCTCTGCTGCATCTTCATCATTTCCTTTTGATGTTTGGCATGCATTGCCGCGTTACCGAGGTTGAATTCATGCAACAACTGACCTTTATTCACCAACACGAAACGAACCGTCTCACCGGCCTTGATATCAATCGCCTTGGGGGTGAACGACATGTCGCCCATGATGAACTCTACGCTGCGAGTCGCCTTGGTCGCCGAGGCCGGATGGCCGAAGTCGTAGGTATGCGCCGGGGCAGCCCACGCCGGCGAGCTCAGCGCCAGCAGACACGCGACGCACAGCAGTGATTTGCGCAAAAACATAGTCGTACTCCAACAAGTTAAGGTTCAGCCTGTGGAAAACTCTAAACTGCTACGACTGCCCGCAACCTGACAGGCAAATTACAACTTTGTCAGGTTGACCTGCATTAACGCCGCCCACGGTATAAAGCGTTCGTTCCATTTGCCTCGAGTCGCCCATGAAACTGCTGATCGTCGAAGACCAACCAAAAACTGGCCACTACTTGCGCCAAGGCCTGACCGAGGCCGGTTTCAATACTGAACTGGTGGCGGACGGCAGCACCGGCCAGCAACTGGCGCTGACCGGCGATTACGCGCTGTTGATTCTTGATGTGATGCTGCCCGGCCGCGATGGTTGGCAGATCCTGCAAGCGGTGCGCGGTGCCGGCCTCGACACGCCGGTACTGTTTCTGACAGCGCGCGACGCGGTGGAGGACAGGGTCTACGGCCTCGAACTGGGCGCCGACGACTACCTGGTCAAACCGTTCGCCTTCTCCGAACTGCTGGCCCGGGTCCGCAGCCTGTTGCGCCGTGGCAACGCCACAGCTCAGGAAACCAGCCTGCAACTGGCGGACTTGCGCCTTGACCTGATCCGCCGTCGGGTCGAACGCAATGGTCAGCGCATCGACCTGACGGCCAAGGAGTTCGCCCTGCTGGAAATGCTTCTGCGCAGGCAAGGCGAAGTCCTGCCCAAGTCGTTGATCGCTTCCCAGGTATGGGACATGAACTTCGACAGTGACACCAACGTCATCGAAGTGGCGATCCGTCGTTTGCGCCTGAAGATCGACGATGATTTCCCCAACAAGTTGATTCACACCGTGCGCGGCATGGGTTACGTCCTTGAAGAGCGTCCCGCCTGATGCGTCGACTTTCGTTAAGCAGTCGCCTGGCGCTACTGTTTGCGGCGTGCACCGCCGTGGTGTCGCTGTTCGCCGGGGTGTTGTTCAGCCGGGCCAGTGAAGCGCATTTCGTTGAACTCGACCAACAGTTGCTGAACGGCAAGTTGATTGGGCTGCGTCGGGCACTTCATGACATTCAGTCGAGTGAAAGCGAAGTCAAACTGGCCGATGAATTGAGCCGACAGGCTGATCTGTCGCTGCGGATCACCGGCAGCGACGGCAAGCGCTGGTATGACAGTTCGACGCACCTACCCCAGGAACTACCGACCCAGGCGGGCTTGTCCACGGTGAGCAGCGAAGGCACCGACTACCGCGTCCTCAACGCTCCGTTGTACCTCGACAAACCTGACTCACCGCAGTTGACCTTGCTGCTGGACATCACTCATCACCAGCACTTTCTGCAGCGCATGCAACACCTGATCTGGTTGACAGTCGGCTTGTCGGCACTGGCCACCGCCCTGCTCGGGGCCTGGGCTGCGCGCAGTGGGTTGCGGCCGTTGCGGCGCATGAGTGCGGTTGCCAGCGGCGTTTCAGCGCAGTCGCTCAATGCACGCCTGCCTGAAGAAAACATGCCACCAGAACTCGCGGAAATGGCCCACAACTTCAACGCCATGTTCGGACGCCTCGACGACTCTTTTCAGCGGCTCTCGGCCTTCTCCGCCGACATCGCCCATGAATTGCGCACACCGTTGTCGAATCTGTTGACCCACACCCAGGTCACCCTCACCCGCCCACGCCCCATTGAAGATTACCGCGAAGCACTGCACAGCAATCTCGAAGAACTGCAATGGATGGCGCAACTGGTCAACGACATGTTGTACCTGGCCAAGGCTGACCACGGGTTGTTGATGCCCAGGCGCGAACCGCTGGAGCTGGCGGAAGAAGCGGATCTGTTGCTGGAGTTTTTTGCGCCGTTGGCGGAGGACGCTCAAGTCAGGTTGAGTCGTGAAGGCAATGCGCGCATGGAAGGTGATCGCAGCATGTTGCGGCGGGCGCTCTCCAATTTGCTGGACAATGCGTTGCGGTTTACGCCGGTCGAAGGCGAGGTTCGGGTGCGGATTGTTGATCAGCCAAAGGGATTGCGACTGACGGTCGAGAACAGCGGCGACGGAATTGATCGGGCGTTGCTGCCGCGAGTGTTTGATCGGTTCTACCGGGCTGATCCGGCGCGCCAGGAAGGCAGTAGTGAGCATGCGGGATTGGGGTTGGCGATCACTCAGTCGATCATCCGCGCCCATGGCGGGCAGATTCATTGCGAATCGGATAACGGGTGGACGCGGTTTGTGATTGAGTTGCCCAGGGGGGATTGAGGCCAGCAGGGCCGGCCCCTTCGCGAGCAAGCCCGCTCCCACAGTGACCGAGTTAAATCACAATGGTGTGAACGACTCGAAACCCTGTGGGAGCGGGCTTGCTCGCGATAGCGATCTACAGGCTTACGAATACCGCAACGCAGTAGCCGGTTCGACTTTCGCCGCACGCCATGCCGGGTAAACGGTGGCGAGGAAGCTCAGAATGAACCCGGCGGAGCAGATCAACAGCACATCCGCACCCTGCAATTCGGACGGCAGGTTACTGACGAAGTACACGTCGGAACTGAAGATGTGCTGCCCGCTGACCCGCTCCATCCAGCCCACCAGTTCACTGACGTTCAGGGCCGCGATCACGCCAAGCACACCACCGATCAACGTACCGACGACCCCGATCACGGTGCCCTGCACCATGAAGATCGCCATGATCTGTCGCGGCGTGGCGCCGATGGTGCGCAGGATCGCGATGTCCGCGCCCTTGTCGTTCACCACCATGATCAGGGTTGCGATGATGTTGAACGCTGCCACGGCGACGATCATCAGCAACAGCAAGCCGATCATGGTTTTTTCCATCTTCATCGCACTGAACAGACTGCCCTGGGTGTGAGTCCAGTCATCAGCCTTGTAAGCGCTGCCCAGTCCGCCAGCAATATCGCTGGAAACCTTCGGCGCATCGTACAAATCCTTTACCGCCAGGCGCACGCTCTGGACCTGATTGGGCGCCCAGTGCTGCATCTGCGCCGCATCGGCCACGTGGATCAGTGCCATCGAACCGTCCAGTTCGGCGCCAACCTTGAACACGCCGACCACGTTCAACCGCTGCATGCGCGGGGTGATGCCGCCCGGTGCAGTGCTGATTTCCGGCACGATCAGGGTGATCTTGTCGCCAACGTTCAAGCGGAAGCGGCGCGCCGTGATCTCGCCGATCACCACGCCGAACTCACCCGGCTTCAAGGCATCGAGACGCCCCTGGACAATGTGCTGGGCAACGATCGACACCTTGCCTTCGAGCGCCGGATCAACGCCGCTGACCTGGATCGGCTGCATCGTCCCCTTATAGGACAGCATGCCTTCCATCTCGGTGAACGGCACGGCGGCCGTCACTTCCGGGTTCTTCATGGCCGCCGCAGCGACGGGTTGCCAATCGTCGATCGGATTGACGCCGACGATCGTCGCGTGAGGCACCATGCCGAGGATGCGCGAGCTCATTTCGCGCTGGAAGCCGTTCATCACCGACAGCACCACGATCATCGCCAGCACGCCCAGGGCGAGACCGATCATCGAGGTCATCGAGATGAAGGAAACAAAGCGATTGCGGCGCTTGGCGCGGGTATAGCGCGCGCCGATAAAGATCGATAACGGTCTGAACATTCGCTGGGGCACCGTATAAAAATAAGAGACCCGGCGTACTTTTCAGTCACGCCGGGTTTCGGCCAGTCAGATGGGCGTCAGGTAACCTTCCTGCAGATGCAGGACGCGATCCATCTGGCGAGCCAGGTTCATGTCGTGAGTCACCACCAGGAACGCCGTGCGCATCGAGGTGCTAAGTTCCAGCATCAAATCCTGAATGCCCTGGGCGGTGTGGGAATCGAGGTTGCCGGTCGGCTCGTCGAGCATCACCAGGCCTGGCTTGTTCACCAGGGCGCGGGCGATGGCCACACGCTGACGTTCGCCACCGGACAACTCGGCCGGTTTGTGTTCCAGGCGATGGCCCAGCCCTACCCGCTCCAGCAATGCCGTCGCACGCTGACGCGCTTCAGGAATAGCCGTCTTGCCGATCAGCAGCGGCATGCAGACGTTTTCCAGCGCGGTGAACTCAGGCAGCAAGTGGTGGAACTGGTAAACGAAACCCAGCGACCGATTGCGCAGCAAACCGCGAGACTTTTCGTTCAGCGCCGACAGCTCTTCACCGGCCAGCCAGACGCTGCCCTTGGTCGGTGTATCGAGGCCGCCGAGCAGGTTGAGCAAGGTACTTTTGCCCGACCCCGACGTACCGACAATCGCCACGCGCTCACCCGGATGCAGCTCCAGTTGCAGACCGGCCAGAACCTCTACCGACTCAGGGCCTTCCTCGTAGGATTTGCCCAGGTTGCGGCAGCTCAAGATTGCTTTATCACTCATGCCCGACTCACTCATAACGTAGCGCCTCCGCAGGCTGGGTGCGCGCGGCACGCCAGGCTGGATACAGGGTGGCGAGGAAACTCAGGACCAACGCGGCGGCGCAGACCATCAACACATCCTGGCTCTGCACTTGCGACGGCAGGTAATCGATGAAGTACACGTCGGCGTTGAGGAATTTGTGCCCGATCAGCCCTTCGAGGGCCGAGATCGCGGCGCTGACGTTCAGCGCGGCGAAGATCCCGACCACAGCGCCGATCAGCGTACCAATCACGCCAATGACCGTGCCCTGGACCATGAAGATCGCCATGATCTGCCCCGGCGTGGAACCCAGGGTGCGCAGAATCGCGATGTCGCCCTTCTTGTCGTTCACCACCATCACCAGCGTGGAGATGATGTTGAAGGCCGCGACCGCAACGATCAGCAGCAACAGCAAACCGATCATGGCTTTTTCCATGCGGATCGCCTGGTACAGATTGCCGTGGGTGCGCGTCCAGTCGCGGGCATAGAAATGATCTTCGCCGAGCTGCTGGGCGATGGTCCACGCCACGCGTGGCGCCTGGAACAGATCGTCGAACTTCAGGCGGATGCCCTGGACCTGATCCGGTTTCCAGCGGTGCAGCTTGGACAGATCCTGCAGATTGGTGATGCCCAGGTAGCCATCCAGCTCACCGGCGCCGACATGGAAGATGCCGACCACGGTAAAGCGCTTCATGCGCGGGAACATCCCGGCCGGGGTCACGGTGACTTCCGGCGCCACGAATGTCAGCTTGTCGCCGATCGCCGCACCCAACTTGGCCGCGGCCTTGTCACCGATGACGATGCCGAAACTGCCCGGCGCCAGGTCATCGAGTTTGCCCTGCTGCATGAAGTTATCAATGATCGAGACCTGCCGTTCCAGCGCAGGGTCGATGGCATTGAGCAGGACTTTGGACACCTTGCCGTTATTGGTCAGCAACCCCTGCATCTGGGTAAACGGCGCCACGGCCGTCACCTGCGGGTTCTGCTTGACCTTGGCGGCCAGGCTTTGCCAATCGCTGATCGGCTCACCGGACTCGATGGTCGCGTGGGGCACCATGCCCAGCACGCGGGTGCGCATCTCATGATCGAAGCCGTTCATGACCGACAGCACCACGATCATCACGACCACGCCGAGGGCGAGTCCGATCATCGAGGTCAGGGAAATGAATGACACAAAATGATTGCGACGCTTTGCACGGGTATAACGCGTGCCAATAAATACGAAGAGAGGTCTGAACATGTCGGGGCTTGTTCGGAGGGAAAAGGAACGTCCTTGTGGCGGGGGTCGATAACCAGCTTTACACTCAGACCACCGCCGCTACCATGGGTTCGCCATGTCGACATTAGATGAAGAAGATCGCCGCGAATACTACCGTATCGAGGACACGATCGCACTGGAAATTCGGCCCCTGTCCGCTCCCGAAGCCGCAGGCCAGGAAGTGTTGCAGGATGCTTCCCCTCTGTTCAACTTGCTCAGCGAACTGCACCTGAGCGAATTCGAGTCACAGCACCTGTTGCGTCAGATCAGTGAGCGCGACCGGAATCTCGCGGCGTTCCTGAAATCCCAGAATAAACGCATCGATTTGCTGAGCCAGGTGATCGCCATCACCGTGCTCGGGCAGATCGGCGAACCGCAGCCGGTGATCATTTCCGAAGGCGGGATCGACTTTCAACATCCGACCCCCATTGCCGAGGGCGCGCACCTGTCGATCAAACTGGTGCTGATGCCGCAAGCCCTCGGGCTTTTGTTGCGGGCTCGCGTCACCCATTGCGATCGCAAAGGCGACGGCTATGACGTCGGCACCGAGTTCGAATACCCGAGCGATGCCCAGCGCCAATTGCTGGCCCGCTACATTTTGCAGAAGCAGGCCCAGGAACGACGTCTGGCCCGCGAACAAAACGAATCAGGCATTTAATTTAAGGAAGAACCGTGACCCTCATCTACGGCCATCGCGGCGCCAAGGGCGAAGCACCGGAAAATACGCTGACCAGTTTTCAGCAATGCCTCAAGCACGGCGTGCGCCGTTGCGAACTGGACCTGCACCTGTCCATGGACGGCGAGTTGATGGTCATCCACGACCCGACACTCAAGCGCACCACCGACCGTCGCGGCAAAGTCGTCGAACACACAGCGGCCGAGTTGGTGACCTACGACGCGCGCACTGGCGGCCCGGGCTGGATCAAACCGTGCCCGATTCCAACACTGGAAGAACTGTTCGAGAAATGCGACTTCGAGCACTGGCAACTGGAGGTCAAAAGCGCGTCACGCACCCGCGCCGCGACTACCGTACTGGCGATTCGCGAAATGGCTCAGCGTTTCGGCTTGCTCGACAAGGTCACGATCACCTCGAGTTCGCGGGAAGTATTGAAAGCTGCGCTGGACCTGGTGCCGGATGTGTCCCGCGGATTGGTGGCCGAGTACGCCTGGCTCGATCCGTTGAAGGTCGCGCAAAGCTATGGCTGCGAGATTCTGGCGCTGAACTGGACCCTGTGTACGCCGGAACGCCTGCAGAAGGCGCAGCGCCAAGGGCTGCATGTGTCGGTATGGACAGTCAACGAGCCCGCGCTAATGCGCAGACTCGCCGACTTCGGCGTTGACAGCCTGATTACAGACTTTCCCGGTTTGGCCATCGCCACGCTCGAGAATTGCTGAAATCGGTCTCCCCGGCCGGCTCAGGCCACCGGCCGGAGCCGCTCAAAAAAGCCGGTTGAGGCCATCGTACGCCGCTACCCGATAGGCTTCGGCCATGGTCGGGTAGTTGAACGTCGTGTTGACGAAGTACTTCAGCGTGTTCTGTTCGCCCGGCTGGTTCATGATCGCCTGACCGATGTGAACGATCTCCGACGCCTGATAACCGAAGCAGTGAACGCCCAGCACTTCCAGGGTATCGCGGTGGAACAGGATCTTCAGCATGCCTTGCGGTTCGCCGGCAATCTGCGCACGCGCCATGCCCTTGAAGAACGCCTTGCCCACTTCATACGGCACCTTGGCCTGAGTCAGCTCCTGCTCGTTCTTGCCGATCGAGCTGATCTCCGGAATGGTGTAGATGCCGGTCGGCACGTCGTTGACGAAGCGCCAGCTTTGATTATCAACGATGCTGCCAGCGGCCGAACGACCCTGGTCGTGAGCAGCACTGGCCAGGCTCGGCCAACCAATCACGTCGCCGGCGCCGTAGATGTTCGGCTTGCAGGTACGGTAGGCCTCGTCCACTTCGATCTGGCCACGGCTGTTGACCTTCACGCCGATGTTTTCCAGACCCAACTGATCAGTGTTGCCGGTACGGCCGTTGCACCAGAGCAAGGCGTCGGCCTTGATTTTCTTGCCGGACTTGAGGTGCAGGATCACGCCGTTGTCCACGCCTTCGACGCGGTCGTAGTCTTCGTTGTGGCGAACCGTGATGTTGTTGTTGCTGAAGTGATAGCTCAGGGCCTGGGAAATTTCCGAGTCGAGGAAGCTCAGCAACTGACCGCGGTTGTCCACCAGTTCAACCAGTACACCCAGTCCGCTGAAGATCGACGCGTACTCGCAACCGATCACGCCGGCGCCGTAAACAATGAGTTTGCGCGGGGTGTGGCCGAGGCTGAGGATGGTGTCGCTATCGTAGATACGCGGGTGGTGGAAATCGATGTCCGCCGGACGATAAGGGCGCGAGCCGGTGGCGATGATGATGTGCTTGGCCACCAGCTTTTCGACCACGCCGTTGGCGCAGACCACTTCGATGGTTTGCTCGTCGGCGAAGCTGCCGGTGCCGAAGAACACGTCGACGCGGTTACGGGCGTAGTAGCCGGTGCGCGAGGCGACTTGTTTGGAGATGACTTTTTCAGCGCTTTTCAACACGTCCGGGAACGAGAACCAGCGTGGCTCACCAATGGCCCGGAACATCGGGTTGGTGTTGAACTGCATGATCTGCCGGACCGAGTGACGCAGTGCCTTGGACGGGATGGTGCCCAGGTGGGTGCAGTTGCCGCCGACCTGGCGACGGCTATCGACCATCGCCACCTTGCGCCCTGCTTTGGCGGCGTTCATTGCCGCGCCTTCTCCCGCCGGGCCGGAACCCAGCACCACCACGTCGTAGTTGTAGACAGCCATGCATACTCCTCAGAACAGGCCGCGGCGCCCTCGGCACCTGCGGCTAAATCACGCCGATCTGTGGCGTGAAGGAACAATTTGGGGCCAGTGCAGAACCCGGACACAGTCTATATAAGCGTCAACGCCGCGCACATTAACCCTTGGTCGCGTCGTAGGCTAGTTTTGCCTGCACTACAACGCCAGTCTTTGCTGCTTGAATCGCCGTGATCACTCGGTTATGCCGCCACTCAGGCGCTCAAAGGCCTGCGTGGTTCGTGTGACGAATCCTGTATCGGCACGAATCACAAAGAATGCACCGATGTCATGCGTTTCGGCATAGTCCCAACCCCTTTCGGGCCCCAGAATCAGCAACAGCGTCGATAAGCCATCGGCCATCAACGCTGAAGGATGAATCACCGTGACTGACGCCAGGGTGTGTAGGACCGGCGCCCCGGTGCGGGCATCGAAGGTGTGGGAATAACGCCGACCGTCCCGCTCGAAATAGTTGCGGTAATCGCCGGAAGTGGAAACGCCGTAGCCGTCTACGGCGATGATGCGCTCGGCCACTCGCTGGTCGTCGCGGGGTTCTTCCAGGGCGACGCGCCACGGCGATCCGTCGAGTTTTTTGCCCGCCGCCTTGAGCTCACCCGTGGCTTCGGCGAGGTAGTTGTGGATGCCCATTGCTTCGAGTTTTGCGGCAATTGCATCGACCGCGTAACCGGCGGCAATGCTGTTGAAGTCGACCTCTACCGCGGCGTCCTTGCACAGCTGATCGCCGTCGATGCGCAGGTGTGCGTGACCGACGCGCTGCCTGACTTCGGCGAGCACTTCGGCAGTCGGGATTTTTTCCTCACGGCCCTGCGGGCCAAATCCCCAGAGATTGAGCAGCGGTTCCACGGTCAGGTCGTAGGAGCCTTCGCTTTGCGAAGACAGTTGCTCGCCCACACGGATCAATTCGAGCACCGGGCCAGGCATGACCTGACAGCGGCCGGCCGGCAGTGCGTTGAAGCGTTCGATAACCGAGTCGCTGCGATAGGTCGAGAATTGTCGATCCACTTCAGCGAGGATATTTTCTACTTCAGCCTGCACCGTTTTCAGCCCGGGCGTGGAGGAATGCCTTACGTATTGAATGGAATAACGACTGCCCATGGTCGGGCCGTCGAAGCGTTCCAGGCTGTCGCCGTTGCCACAACCGGACAAAACACCGGCCAGCATCACAACCCCAGTCCACCGTCCAGTTAACAAATCTTCATCCCCCCCTCAAAACCGCGCCCGCCATTATGGGCTTCAGAGCGCACGAGAGCGAGGTCTGCCAGCGCCTGCCAGTCAAACGCAAAACCTGTGGGAGCTGAGTTGCGGACAGCGTAGGCCGCTGTGGTTGGCGGCGCCTGATCGATCACTCTCGTCGACAAGATCGTTCCCACGCTCTGCGTGGGAATGCCTCAATGGACGCTCCGCGTCCGCTTCGGCAGGGACGCGGAGCGTCCCG
>NZ_JBYTAJ010000030.1:0-72859 GCF_058788075.1 Pseudomonas sp. FW305-20
GCGTGGGAATGCCTCAACGGACGCTCCGCGTTCGGCTCTTGATGGGACGCGGAGCGTCCCGGGCTGCATTCCCACGCAGAGCGTGGGAACGATCAACAAGAGCCGCATTCAACTTTTGATGCTGCGTGCCGTTAAAGCCTCTAACCACGCCAATAAAATCAAAAGAGTGAACCGTCATGCGCATGAGCCTGAAGGCTAAAGTCCTGTCCCTTGCCGTCCTCCCGGTGTTGCTCTTTGCGCTGGTCATCAGCCTGACCACATTGTTCATTCTGCAGGAGCAGGCCCGCACGGAAGTCGAGGAAACTCGCCAGCGCCTGCTCAGCGATGCCAAGGCAACCCTGCAAAGTTACGTCGCCGTGGCCATGACCACGATCAAACCGCTCTATGACGCGGCCGCCCCCGGTGATGATGCGGCGCGGGCCCACGTGGTCAAGTTGCTGTCGAGCATCACCTACGGCAAGGACGGCTACTTCTTCGGCTACGACTCCAACACCGTGCGCCTGTTCAAGGCCAACAGCCCGGAAGGTGTGGGCCAGAGCTTCAAGGACAACCGCGATCCGAACGGCGTCTATGTCAACCGCGACCTGGTGAAAGTCGCCAAGGACGGCACCCACTACCTGCAATACAGCTCGACGTTGCCCGGCAACACTCAAGTGTTGGTGCCGAAACTCGGCTACACCGAATACCTGCCGAAGTGGGACATGGCGGTCGGTACTTCGGTCAACCTCGACGGCATCGAAGCGCAAGTGGCGCTGGTCGAAATCAAGGTCCAGGAGCGCATGCAAGGCGTGGTGCTGAGCATCGTCGGGATTGCCGTGGTGGTGCTGTTGATGATTGCCGCTGCCGGGATGCTGCTGGCCAACACCATCTTGCGTCCGCTGAACCTGATGAAAGCCAACCTCGATGACATCGCGGCGGGCGAGGGCGACCTGACGCGTCGCCTGACCATCACCAGCCAGGACGAACTCGGCGAACTGGCCGGCTCGTTCAACCGCTTCGTCGACAAGATCCATGGCCTGGTGCGCCAGATCACCGAAATGACCTCGCAACTGACCGGGCTGGTGAATCAGGTCTCCGACCAGGCGCAGCGCTCGGATCAAGCCATGGAGCGTCAGCGTCACGAGACCGATCAGGTCGCCACGGCGATCAATCAAATGTCGGCGGCGGCTCAGGAAGTGGCGAAAAGTGCGCAAAACGCCGCAGTGGCTGCCCAGCAGACCGACGAAGAAGGCCAGGCTGCCAAGCGTGTGGTGGCCGGCAGCATCGTGAAGATTCATGCGTTGGTGGACGACATTCGCAGCAGTGGCGTGTCGCTGGACAGCTTGCAAAAAGACGTGTCGTCGATTGTCAGCGTACTCGGCGTGATCCGTTCGATTGCCGAGCAGACCAACCTGCTGGCGCTCAACGCCGCCATCGAAGCTGCCCGTGCCGGTGAGGCCGGTCGTGGTTTTGCGGTGGTGGCCGACGAGGTTCGGGCGCTGGCCAGTCGCACGCAAATCAGCACCCAGGAAATCCAGGGCATGATCGATCGTTTGCAGGCCGGCACTCAGTCGGCGGTGGAAGCGATGCGCCGTTCCAGCGAAGCCGGGGACGGCACTTCGGCCCAGGCCAACGAAGCGGGTGCCTCGCTGGACACCATGGCCCAGCTGATCGGCACCATCAACTCGATGAACGCGCAGATCGCCAGCGCCGCCGAAGAGCAGACCGCCGTGGCCGAAGAGATCAACCGCAGCGTGCACCAGATCGCTGTGGCCGTAGACAGTGTCGCCGACGAAACCCAACTCGGCGCCCAGACGTCCCGCAGCCTGGCCGACCTCGGTCAGCGCCTGGGCAAACTGGTGGGCCAGTTCCGCATCTGACGGACGATGCCTTTGTGGCGAGGGGGCTTGTGTGGCGAGGGAGCTTGCTCCCGCTCGAGTGCGCAGCGCTCGCAAGATTTTGCGGCCGCTGCGCTGCCGAGCGGGAGCAAGCTCCCTCGCCACACAAGCGTGTTCGACTTGGTCGCTACGGTCTGTCCCAGTAGGGCACCGTGCCGAAGCATTCGACAAAGAAATCAATCACCGTCCTTACCTTCACCGACAACCGTCGGCTCCCAGGCCAGAGAACTGCAATCTGCTGCGGTTCCGGACTGTTGGACACCTGATACGCCCCGAGCACGGGCACCAGCGTGCCCTTGCGCACCGCCTCACCGATCAGCCACGACGGAAACATCACCAGCCCCAAGCCTTGTTCGGCGGCTTGCGTCAGGGTGTCGGCGTGGTTGCCGGTGATCGGACCCTTCACCGAGCAGGGCGTCCAGTCCTGCTGATCCTTGCGGAAAAACCAGCGTTGCTGGCCGGTCACGCCCTTGTAGGCCAGGCACTGATGCGCGGCCAGTTCTTCGGGATGTTGCGGTGTGCCGTGACGTTCCAGATAGGCCGGGCTCGCGGCGACTTGAAAACGATGGGGCGCCAGAATCCGCGCCTGCATGCTCGAATCGTGCAGCGCGCCGATGCGAAACAGCAGGTCGGCGCCTTCCTGCAAGGGATCGACGTAGCTGTCGGTCTGCTGGATATCCAGTTGCAGTTTCGGGTAGCGCTCGCAGAGCCGCCCCAGCCACGGCGTCAGGTGCCGCTGACCGAACACCACTGGCGCGTTGATCCGCACCAGTCCGCTCGGTTCGCTTTGCTGTTCCTGCAGGGCCTGCTCGGCCTCTTCGAGTTGCACCAGCACCAGCCGCGCGTGATGACCCAGCATGCGCCCGGCTTCGGTAGGTGAGACGGCGCGGGTGTGGCGGTAGAGCAATTGCTGGTTCAGGGCTTGTTCCATCAATTGGATCTGCCGGGAAATCGAAGAAGGGGCCAGGCCTTCGCGACGGGCGACTTCGGAAAAACTGCCGTGGTCCAGCACCGCTACAAATAGCCGAAGTGCCTTGAATCCCAGTTCGTTGAGGCCATGCATGAGAAGTCCTGCTGTGCGAGTTGCGCAAAAGTGTTGTCAGGATGCTCCCATTTATCGCAAAGGATCGCCAGCCGATAATGCGCGCCACCCCATCCCCGCGTTCATCTGATAACTGGCAGGTTTTCGTTATGCAATCTTCTTCAATCGACATCGCTGAAACGCCAGCGCCCCAACCAGGGCTGCGACTGTTGCTGCTCCCGCTGGTGATTCTGGCCGGCATGGGCCTGTCCGTGGAGGCCGGTCTGCTCGGGCCGCTCGGGGTTCAGGTCGGGCACTTGTGGGCGACCTTGAGCATCTTCGGTGTCGGCTCGGCGATTTTGTTCTTGCTGTTGCTGTTCAGCGGTCCGCAACAGGGGCCCGCCTTGAATGAACTGCCGCGCTGGCAGTTGATCGGCGGGTTTTTGGGGCCGATGTACGTAATCGTGCTGACCTTGGCCACGCCGCACATCGGCATTGCCATGACCATGATCGCGATCCTCTCCGGGCAGGTCGGCAAAAGCGTGTTGATCGACCACTTCGGCTGGTTCGGCGCTACCCGCAAAAAGGTCAACGGTGAACGTTGGCTGGCCTTGCTGCTGATTGTCGCGGCACTTGTTCTGATCGCTCGGGGTTGATGATGAATCTGATTATTTTGTTGGCGGTGGTCGTGGCGGCCGGTGCGGTGTTGAGTGTCCAGGCGGCGATCAATGGGCGATTGGGCGAAACGGTGGGCGTGTTGCGCAGCAGTTTGCTGACCTTCGTGGTCGGTGCAGTGACCACCGGACTGCTGATCCTGTTTTTCGAACCGGCCCATGCCGTGAGTTTGCTGGACGTGCCGAAATGGCAGCTCAGCGGTGCACTGTTCGGGGTGGTGTACATGCTGGTGATGGTTGGCGCGGTGCCGCGGGTCGGCACGGCGGTCGCCACGGTGGCGGTGATCGTGGGGCAATTGGGGATGGGGATGTTGATCGATAACTTCGGCTGGCTGGGCAACCCGGCGATCGAGTTGTCCAGCAGCCGGATACTGGCGATGGTGTGTCTCGCCTTGGCATTGCTGTTCATGTATCGCAGCAGTGCCCGGCAGGGGTGATGCAAGCTCCTACACTGGTGATACGGGTCGCATGTGCGAAACCCGGACGACCACCACCAATGGAGTCAGGCTCATGATCGACAGTGAAAGTAAATGCGACTGCCCCAAGTGCTCCTGCAAACTGGGCGAACATCCGATCGCGCGACACGGCAAGCACTATTGCTGTGAGGCCTGCGCCAAACACCATGAACATGGCGAAGAATGCGCGACCAAAGGTTGTAAGTGCGCCAAGGGCTGACACCCGTGACGCACAGAATGTGGAGCCTAATCAGGCTCCACTTCCAGCTTCAGGCTTTGATCTTCCAGCCGTTCGGTATGGCGGATGATTCCATTGAGTCGTCGCCCATCCACCTTCACCGCCAGCGTTTTTGCCTGTTCCAGATCTTGCGGTACAGGTGACTGGACGCGGAGGGCGAAGCGGGTCGGGTCATGCTCGACTTGTTCAAGGCCGACCTCACACTCGGCACTTTTGGTGATCCGGCCAAACAGCGTATCGAGGCCGTAGTCCAGGTGTGCCTTGCTGGTAAGTTGCGTCGTTGTCATGCCCGATCCCTCCCAAAAGTCCAAGGCTGCGCCATCCGTTAATTCGCCGGCCGCCACTTGACGTTTTCCACGCCGAACTTCTCTGCCATCGGCTTGCTGGTTTTTTGCACCTTCTCACGGCCGAAGCGGGGGATTCGTCCGATCCCCGCGTCGCAACTTGCCCAATGCCAAGCCTCCGCGTTATCCATCTTGTCCAGGCGGATGATGAAAGACTTGGGCGCGCCATGAAGGGTGTATTCAATGACGAAAAGTTTTGCGTTGTTCATAAAGCCCATATTCCTCCCTGTGGTTATACAAGGATCGTTGGGGGGGCGGAAAATTCACTCGGATTGTCAGACGGATACCACCAATGCCGACAGACTGCTGGTTCGTTACCTGTAATCCCCTGAAACCCTGCGTCCCAGGCCGAACGGGGAGCATCCATTGAAGCGTTCCCCTGTGGGAACGATCAGCTCCTTCGAAATAGGGGTTGATGTAAACTCCTCGGCACTGACTTCACGAGATGTGCCTCCCCCATGAGCGAACCGATTCGTCTGACCCAATACAGCCATGGTGCTGGATGTGGCTGCAAGATTTCTCCCCAAGTGCTGGAAGTGATCCTGGCCGGCAGCGGGGCGCAGAACCTTGACCCGAAACTCTGGGTCGGCAACGCCTCGCGCGATGACGCGGCGGTGTACGCCATTGATGAAGAACGCGGCGTGGTCTCGACCACCGACTTTTTCATGCCGATCGTCGACGACCCGTTCGACTTCGGCCGCATCGCCGCCACCAATGCCATCAGCGACATCTACGCCATGGGCGGCGATCCGTTGATGGCGATTGCGATCCTCGGCTGGCCAGTCAACGTGCTGGCCCCGGAGATTGCCCGGGAAGTGATTCGCGGCGGGCGTTCGGTCTGCGATGAAGCCGGCATTCCGTTGGCCGGTGGGCATTCCATCGACGCACCAGAGCCGATCTTCGGCCTCGCCGTGACCGGTCTGGTGGAAAAGCGCCACATGAAGCGCAACGACACCGCTACCGTCGGTTGCCTGCTTTACCTCACCAAACCGCTGGGCATTGGCATCCTCACCACCGCCGAGAAGAAGGGCAAGTTGCGCCCTGCCGACATCGGCCTGGCCCGCGACTGGATGTGCACCCTGAACAAACCCGGCAGCCGTTTCGGCAAACTCGAAGGCGTCACCGCGATGACCGATGTCACCGGTTTCGGCCTGCTGGGGCATTTGGTGGAAATGGCCGATGGCAGCAACGTGACCGCGCGCATCGAGTACGACCGTGTGCCGCGTCTGCCGGGTGTCGAGTATTACCTCGACCAAGGCTGCGTGCCGGGCGGGACGCTGCGCAACTTTGACAGCTACGCCAGCAAGCTGGGGCGTCTTCAGGAAATGCACAAGCGCGTGCTCTGCGATCCGCAGACCAGCGGTGGCCTGCTGGTTGCGGTCACCCCCGAAGGTAACGAACACTTCCTCAAAGTGGCTGCCGAGCTGGGCCTGACCCTCGAGCCGATCGGTGAACTGATCGAGCGACAGACAAACGCGGTCGAGGTGTTTTGATGTCCATCGAATACACCGATTACCGCGACATTTTCCTCAACGACCGACCGATGATGGATGCCCGTGCGCCGGTCGAATTTCTCAAAGGCTCGTTCCCCGGCGTGATCAACCTGCCGCTGATGAATGACCATGAGCGGCAACGGGTCGGCACGTGTTACAAGCAACACGGCCAGCAAGCGGCCATTACGCTGGGGCACCAGTTGGTGTCCGGCGAGATAAAAGCCGAGCGTATCCAGGCCTGGGCCGATTTTGCCCGGGCTCATCCTGATGGGTATTTGTATTGTTTTCGCGGTGGTTTGCGTTCGCAGATCGTCCAGCAATGGCTCAAGGACGAGGCGGGCATCGACTATCCGCGAGTGGGTGGCGGCTACAAGGCCATGCGCACCTTCTTGCTCGACACGCTCGATCAGGCGGTTGCCCAGTGTGATTTCGTCTTGCTGGGCGGCATGACCGGCACCGGCAAAACCGAAGTACTCACGCAGTTGAGCAACGGCCTGGACCTTGAGGGTCATGCCCATCATCGCGGCTCCAGTTTCGGTAAACGCGCCACCGGCCAGCCCTCCAACATCGATTTTGAGAACTGCCTGGCGGTGGACGTACTGAAGAAGCGCGCCCAGGGCATCGAGCAGTTTGTGCTGGAAGACGAGAGCCGCGCGATCGGCAGTTGTGCGCTACCGCTGCCGCTGTTTCAGGGCATGCAGCAGTTTCCGATGGTCTGGCTGGAAGATAGCCTGGAAGGGCGGGTCGAACGGATCCTGCGCGATTACGTGGTGGACTTGTGTGCCGAGTTCATCGGTGTGCATGGCGATGAAGGTTTCGCGCTGTTTTCCGAGCGCCTGCTGGAGAGCCTGAACAATGTGCAGAAACGTCTGGGCGGTGAGCGCCATCGGCGGCTGTTGATGTTGATGGAAGACGCGCTGACGGAGCAGGCGAGCAGCGGGGCCGTGGACTTGCACCGGGGCTGGATCGAAGGGTTGCTTCGCGAGTATTACGACCCGATGTATGCGTTTCAGCGGGAGAAGAAAGGGGGGCGCATTGAATTCGCCGGGGAGCGGGCTGCGGTGCTTGAATACCTGCGCGAGCGGCGCATCAATCAGAAGTAATGTGTTGGATTTGCCGGCCCCATCGTCGGAACGCCGCCCGGAGCAGGCTCACTCCCACATTTGATTTGGGGTGGGCACAAATGTTGTGGTCACAGCAGGCCCCTGTGGGAATGAGCCTGCTCCGGGCGGCGTTCCGACGATGAGGCCCTGACAGGCACCAAATCCCTTAAAGCTTATGTCGGACAAGTCTCCTGCCCATTATCCAGACCTTGCTTGTAGGCGTGGCTCTGCACACTGGCCTTGCCGTTGTGCCAGGTCAGAGTGAGCACGTACAGCGAGTCGTAGTCGCTGGATTCCCAGTCATCGGTAATGTTCTGTTTCTTGCCAACGGCTTCTCCAGCAACCCTGTTGATCAGCTCCGGCAGGTAGCCGGAGGACCAGGCGGTGTAGATGACCGAGTTGTGATATTTGTCGTGGAGCAATTCATCGGCCAGGTCGCTGGTGTCGTTGGCCGAGAAATTGATGTTCACCGGCAAACCGAGCTTGATCGCGCTGGGGCTGATGGTCATCAGGGGACGAATGTAACTGTAGGAATTGTCCAGTTCGCCTTCTTCGACATTGCGCGTCGGGTTGGCGGCAAACACATAGTTGGCCTTGCCGAATTTTTCCGGCAACAAGGTGGCCAGGTCGATGGCACGGTTCAGGCCCTGGCAGTTGAGCTGGCCGAGGCCGCCGGCGGGTTTTTCCGCATGGCGCAGGAACACCAGCGTCTGGGTGCCGTCCGCCGGTTGGGCGCGGCTTTCGCTGGACTCAAGGGACAGGAACAGCGCGCTGACCGCCAACAGGGAAGGCAGGAGGACATACGCGCGATGTTTGAAGCGTTGGGCGAATTTGAAAAGGTTCATCATTTGAATAGGTGATCTTCAGCGCATTCAGTTAAGGCTGACAAACCTTTACACCGCCAGCTCCGTGCATCGGGTGTTTTCCATGTCGTTGGGCCGGTCCGTTTCCGAAAGGGCAATGCTCAGAGTCCTCTGAAGCCCATTTGGTTCGATCCGAGCGAGTGCGCAGCACTGTAGCGGCAACCTGAGATGGGTTAGAGCAGAGGTTATCGACAGGATGTTGCGGATTTATGGACACAGTACAGGTCTCGGCGCCATTCACAGGCTGCGATCTTCTGATCTTGCTCATCAGCAATATTGATAACGCCAAAAATTCGCGGCCGTCGCCAGGCCTACATTATGATCAGCGTCGACTTTTTTCGTGTGGATGCTTCCCATGACCGATCTGTCCGCGTTCCCGATTACCCAAAAATGGCCGGCTCAATACCCCGAGTGGATCCAGCTTTACTCCTTGCCGACTCCCAACGGCGTCAAGGTGTCGATCATGCTCGAAGAGATCGGACTGCCCTACGAGCCGCATCGGGTGGCCTTCGACACCCACGACCAGATGTCCCCCGAATTTCTTTCGCTGAACCCCAACAACAAGATCCCGGCGATCCTCGACCCCCACGGTCCGGGGGACCAACCCCTGGCACTGTTCGAGTCCGGGGCGATTCTGATTTACCTGGCCGACAAGAGCGGGCAACTGCTGGCCCAGGAATCGGCGGCTCGCTACGAGACCATTGCGTGGCTGATGTTTCAGATGGGCGGCATCGGGCCGATGTTCGGCCAGCTCGGTTTTTTCAACAAATTTGCCGGCAAGGACTACGAGGACAAACGTCCCCGCGACCGCTACGTCGATGAAAGCAGACGCCTGCTCAATGTCCTCGATAACCGTCTGGAAGGGCGCAACTGGATCATGGGCGAGCGCTACACCATCGCCGACATCGCAACCTTCCCCTGGGTGCGCAACCTGATCGGCTTCTATGAGGCTGGCGAGCTGGTGGGCATAAACGACTTCACCAACGTCACGCGGGTGCTGGAGCGCTTTCTGGCGCGGCCGGCGGTGATGCGCGGGCTGGAAATCCCCAAGCCAAACGCTTCGATTTGATCAATACCAAGGAAGGCCATGCACTCATTCGATTTCAAGCAAGTAGATGTCTTCAGCCGTGTTGCGCTCAAGGGCAATCCGTTGGCGGTGGTGTTCGGCGCCGATGAGCTCAGCGATGAGTACATGGCGGCGTTCGCCAGCTGGACCAACCTCAGCGAAACCACATTTATACTCGAACCGCGCGATCCTCGCGCTGACTATCGCGTGCGGATTTTCACCACCCTGAGCGAATTGCCGTTCGCCGGTCACCCGACACTGGGCACCTGCCATGCGTGGCTGGAGGCCGGTGGTGTGCCCAAGGGCGAAGAGATCATTCAGGAATGCGGCGTGGGGCTGGTGCGGGTTCGTCGACAAGGGGCAGAGCTGGCCTTTCTCGCACCGGCATTGCTCAAAACCGGGCCGGTGGAAGCCGATGTGGTGGAACGGGTGCGGCGGGGGCTAGGCCTGGAATCGGGGGCGATCGTGCGCACTCAGTGGGTCGACAACGGTGCGGGGTGGCTGGCCGTGATGGTCGAGGATCGCCAGCAGGTGCTGGACCTGCAACCGGATCATTCGCAAATGCTTGGCCTGGCCGTCGGTGTCATCGCGCCCTGGCATCCCGAGCGTGATGGTGATGACGCACAGTTCGAAGTACGGGCGTTCATCTCCGGCGACGGCATGCCGGAAGACCCCGCCACCGGCAGCCTGAACGCCGGAATTGCCCAGTGGTTACTCAACGCAGGACTGGCGCCGACGTCCTATGTGGTCAGCCAGGGCCTGACCATGGGCCGCGCCGGGCGCATTCAGGTCGAGCAAGTGGGCGACGAGATCTGGATCGGCGGCGCGGTGGTGACCTGCATCAGCGGAACGCTGACACTGTAAGCGACATGTGGCAGTTGCCGAGCCTGCGCTGATCGTTCCCACGCAGAGCGTGGGAACGATCATCTGATGGGGAGCGGTGATTATTGCCGAACCGGTAAGGGTTTTTCCTCACCTGAGGTTTGTGCCCTGCAAGGTCCAGGGCATAAGCTTCGCCCCCTACGACTTTCGTCTCGTCCTCCGTTTTTCAGGAAATCCACATGTCCAGTCAGTTCCCCGAAGCACGTCCACGCCGCCTGCGCCGCAATGCGAGCCTGCGCAGCCTGTTCCAGGAAACCGAGTTCAGTTTGAACGATCTGGTGCTGCCGATTTTCGTTGAGGAAGAGATCGATGACTTCGTCCCGATCAAAAGCATGCCCGGCGTGATGCGTATCCCGGAGTCGAAACTGGCAGGTGAAATCGAGCGTTATGCCCGCGCCGGGATCAAGTCGGTGATGACGTTCGGCGTGTCGCACCATTTGGACGGCAACGGTAGCGACACCTGGAGCGATAACGGTCTGGTGTCGCGCATGTCGCGCATCGCCAAGGATGCGGTGCCGGACATGATCGTGATGTCCGACACCTGCTTCTGTGAGTACACCGACCATGGTCATTGCGGCGTGTTGCACAACCATGAAGTCGACAACGACCAGACCCTGATTAACCTCGGCAAGCAAGCGGTGGCCGCGGCCCGTGCCGGTGCCGATGTGATCGCCCCGTCGGCCGCGATGGACGGGCAGGTTCAGGCCATTCGCCGGGCGCTCGATGAAGCGGGTTTCAACCAGACCGCGATCATGGCCTATTCGACCAAGTTTGCCTCGGCACTCTACGGTCCGTTCCGTGAAGCCGGCGGCAGCGCGCTCAAGGGCGATCGCAAAAGCTACCAGATGAACCCGATGAACCGTCGCGAAGCCGTGCGCGAATCCCTGATGGACGAGCAGGAGGGCGCCGATGCGCTGATGGTCAAACCGGCCGGGGCGTACCTGGACATCATCCGCGACATCCGTGAAGCCTCGCGCTTGCCGCTGTCGGCGTATCAGGTGAGCGGCGAGTACGCGATGATCAAATTCGCCGCCCAGGCCGGGGCGATCGATGAAGATCGCGTGGTGCGTGAGAGCCTCGGCGCGATCAAGCGGGCCGGGGCGGATCTGATCTTCACTTACTTTGCGATGGACCTGGCGCTGGCCGGGATCTGAGATCTTGACGTGATCGTTCCCACGCAGAGCGTGGGAACGATCATCAGCGGACGCCAAAAAACGGCCTGATCCCGTGATCCCGCAAGTACCGCTCGATCACCTTGGGATCGGCAGAATTGTCGGCAATCGCCACATACGTGTCCGGTCGCAACAGGTAAAACCCGTTACGCGCCAGCCCCGCCGCTTCAAACGCCGGCCGCCAGTCAAACACATGCAAGGGCAAATGATGTTCGTGGCACCAGGCGATCATTTCGTCGCTGGTGTCGCCATACACATGCACCTGCCAGGTCAGACACTTCAGCGATTCGAAATTGTCCCCCTCGCCGTCGTGAGCCCACGGCAGGCGGTCGCCACCGTGAACATGGCCGGCAACGCCCGCGCTCAACGGCATCCCGCGATAATTCAGGGTGATCTGCGACACCGTGCGAAACAGGAACTCGCGGGACGCCTCAAACGATGCCATTTTCGGAATCAACAACGGCGTCAGGCGCGTGCGCAGTAAATCCGCGATGCGCCCTTCGGCCGTGACAAAGCTGAACACCCGATCGGTGGTGGCGACCAGTTTGCGGGCAAACGCGATGCGCTCGGTTTCGTAAGTGTCGAGGAGTTTGGCCTCAGCGCCGCCGCTCAACACCGCCGCGAGTTTCCAGGCGAGGTTGATGGCATCGCCAATGCCGGTGTTCATGCCCTGGCCACCGGCAGGGCTGTGGACGTGGGCGGCGTCACCCAATAGAAATGCGCGCCCGGTTTGAAAGTGATCCGCCACCCGATGATGCACGCGGTAGGTCGAGAACCAGTTCAGTTGCTCGATCTTCACTTTCATATGCTCGATGGCCCGGCTGCTGACGTCTTCAAATTGCAGGGTGTCGACCTGGTCGGCGCGTTCGTCGCGTACGGTGCCGATCAGACGGGCGCGGCCTTCACCGGCCAAGGGAAACACCGCGAGAAAATCCGCTTCATCGAGATCCACGTGCAGTTCGCCGTTGAACGTCGGCCCGCTGGCTTGCACGTCGGCGACGTAGAAAACCTGTTGGTAGGTGCCGCCAGGGAAACCGGTGTCCAGGGTTTTGCGCACGATCGACCGGGCACCGTCACAACCCGCCAGATAGCAGGCCTGGCAGGTTTGCTCCTGACCATCGGCCAAGCGCAAAAAGGCGGTGATGCCGTCACCGGTTTCCACGAAATTCTCAAGCTCAGTGTTGCGTTCAACCTGGACGCCAAAGGCTTCGAGGCGGTCGATCAGCAGCCGTTCGTGTTCGTCCTGAGGAAAGATTTCGAGGAACGCATAGGGCGTCAGGCCTTCACCGATGCGGCTCAGTGGCAAGCGCGCCACGGGTTCGCCCTTGACCCAGAAATTGGCGGCGGCCACTCGATGACCGTTCTGCACCACGGCATTGCTGAGGTCGAGCTGGCGATACAGCTCCAGCGTCCGCGCCTGGACGGCCAGCGCCCGCGACGTGGTTCCGGGTGCTGACGTCTTGTCGATAATGCGCACTTGCACGCCAAGCTTGCTCAGCCACAGCGCCAACACCAGTCCGGTCGGGCCGGCGCCGATGATCAGTACGTCGCTACGGTTCATGAGCCTGTCCTCCTCGGTGTGTGGCTCAAGTATGGTTCAGCCGCGACGGACGGGCGGGTTGTCTGCCAAACGGAGAAAGGCCCCGCAGCCCTGATGCCGACCAAGCCAAAACGCGATCCGTAGCAGCTGGCGAAGCCTGCGTTCGGCTGCGAAGCAGTCGTAAAACCTGAGTTTGCGGTCTTCCTGAAACACCGCATCGTCTGATTTCACGACTGCTTCGCAGCCGAACGCAGGCTTCGCCAGCTGCTACAGGGAACAGTGGGGGGCGGTGAGAGTCATAGCCTGCGCCATGCCATTGATCGTATGGTTACCCCGGCTCAACGGATTTGATGGAGCAACATGCAAGCCAAACGATTGATGATGAGCGTCGCCGCGCTGCTGGTGCTGGCGGGTTGCGGTACTCAGCGCACGCAAGAGCTCCCGGCGCGCAAGCCTGCTGAGGTCAAGGCCGAGATCGTGCGCCTGTTGCCGGCCAAAACCACCGATCGCCAGGGCTGGGCTACCGATATTTACGTAGCATTTGCTGCCCAGAACATTTATCCATCCACCCAAAACCTATGCTCGGTCCTGGCGGTCACCGAGCAGGAATCGACTTTCCAGGTGGACCCGCCGGTACCGGGCCTGGGCAAAATCGCCCGCGCGGAAATCGACCGCCGTGCCGACAAAGCCCACATTCCCGGCCTGCTGGTGAGCGGTGCGCTGCAGGTGAGTTCATCCAATGGCAAAAGCTACAGTGATCGACTCAATGCGGCGCGCAGCGAAAAAGAGCTCAGCGCGATTTTCGATGACTTCATCGGCATGGTGCCCATGGGCCGGACGCTGTTCGGTGGGTTCAACCCGGTGCACACCGGTGGGCCGATGCAGGTCAGCATCGATTTCGCCGAGCAACAGGCGAAGGCCTATCCGTACCCGGTGAACGGCTCGATCCGTCGTGAAGTGTTCAGTCGTCGCGGCGGCCTGTACTTCGGTATAGCCCACTTGCTCGGTTATCCGGTGAGCTACAAACAACCGTTGTATCGCTTCGCCGATTTCAATGCCGGTTGGTACGCCAGTCGCAATGCCGCATTTCAGAACGCGGTGAGTCGCGCGTCGGGCATACCGCTGGCGCTGGATGGTGACCTGGTTCGCTACGATTCGATCATGCCAGGCACCACGGAATTGGCGGTGCGCACCCTCGGCAAGCAACTGGGCATGCGCAATCCGACCATTCGCGACCAATTGGAGGAGGGCAAAAACTTCGAATTCGAGAACACCCAGCTCTATGCACGGGTTTTTGCCCTGGCCGAACAGGCGGAAGGTCGGCCATTACCGCGTGCGGTGTTGCCGGGGATTGTGCTGCAAAGCCCGAAGATCTCCCGCAAACTCACCACGGCATGGTTTGCCAAGCGGGTCGATGAGCGCTATCAGCGTTGCATGGCGCGGGCCGGCAAGTGACCGAGCGCAAAAGACAGACGTAAAAAAACCCGGCTGATAAGGCCGGGTTTTTCATTGAGTACCTCGGTAAAACCATTCATTTATACAGCGCGGCTTTCGATCAGACGGTCCGAACCACCTTCAGCGACGCGGTTCTCGATCAGGCGATCGGAGCCACCTTCAGCAACGCGGTTTTCGATCAGACGATCCGAACCACCTTCAGCGACGCGGTTCTCGATCAAACGATCGGAGCCACCTTCAGCGACGCGGTTCTCGATCAGACGATCGGAGCCACCTTCTGCGACGCGGTTCTCGATCAGACGATCCGAACCACCTTCAGCGACGCGGCTTTCGATCAGACGATCGGAGCCACCTTCGGCCACACGACTTTCAATCAGACGATCCGAGCCGCCTTCAGCGACAACCGGGTGAACAGAGGTAGCGGCGAAAGCGTTAACTGCGAAAACCGAGAAAGCAATGCTGAGGATAGTTTGGCGTTTCATGATGGTGTGCTCCGGGGTGTAGTTGTTTGGTGTGAGGCTGATGTTACGCCGCGGATTTTTTATGAGAACTTCATTGCCGTGATGGTGAACATCGACGGCAATGATAGGAAGGACGACTCACCCCACATGAGCGTGATGTTCCAGTTCCCCACCTCGGCCGCCATCGTGACCAGCGTTCGACGCCATGCTCATAGGCGAGCATGGCGCCACCGCGCCCTTGTTCACCGGCTAGACTGGCCGATGACGAGTATTCGCTCGTCTGCTGATTCTGTTTTCGTTTCGCCAGGAGCGCGCGATATGTACCAGCTATACGGACACCAGAACTCCGGCGCTGCCGCGATAGAAGCGGCACTGGAGCTGTGCGAAATCCCCTACCGCTTCATCGACGTTGAAACCTCTCCCGAGGCGACCCACGCGCTGGAGAAGCTCAATCCGCTCAAGCAGGTCCCGACCCTGCAATTGCCCGATGGCAGCGTTCTCACCGAGAGCGCGGCGATTCTGATTCACCTGGGTCTCACGTTCCCCCAATCAAACCTGTTGCCGAAAAACGCCGCCGAGCGGGATCAGGCCATTCGCGGCCTGGTGTACATCGTCAGCAATTGCTATTCGGCGATTGGCATCATCGACTACCCCGAGCGCTGGCTGGCCGAGACGGATGAATCGTCCAGGCAAAACCTCATGGCCGGCGCCCGCGCGCGACTGCACCGGAGTTGGGAGGTGTTTGCCGATCAGTTTTCGGGCGATTTGTATCTGGGCGACGAGACGCCGGGGGCACTGGATGTGCTGGCGGCGGTGGTTTCAAGATGGGCGGGCAGTCGCGAGTATTTACGCAGTGCAAGGCCCGGATTTTTCGCGTGGCTTACGCGCATTGACCGGCACCCGACATTGGCACCGGTCTTTGCGCGGCATTGGCCGGGTTGATCTATTCGCCGCGGATGTACTGCTCCAACTGGCGAATCAATTCAGCCTGTTCGGCGATGGCTTCCTTGACCAGGTCGCCAATCGACAGCAAACCGATCAACTGGCCGTTTTCCACCACCGGCAAGTGGCGCAGGCGTTTGTCGGACATGATGCCCATGCAGGTTTCGACGGTTTGACGGGTGTCCACGGTGATCACCGGCGACACCATGATGTCTTCGACCGGTGTACCGACGGAGGAGCGGCCCTTGAGCACGAGTTTGCGCGCATAGTCACGCTCGCTGATGATGCCGACAACCTCGCCATTTCTCAGGACCGGCAAGGCGCCGACGTTTTTGGCGGCCATGACCATCAGGGCTTCCAGCACCATTTGATGCGGTGCAATGGTGTGGACCTCATGATTCTGTTCAGCCTTTAACTTCAGCAGTTGGGCGACGGTTTTCATGGCAGTTTCTCAGGTGTTGTCGTTGTCCTTGAAGAATCGTAGACACCGGCGCTGAGGGCAAGGCAGAAAGCGGCAGATAACGCTCAAAAAACGCCATTCAGCAGTTTTTCTTCGGTAAACCTGAAATTCTCCACAGATATTCATTGATCCATGGGCTGACTCGATCCATGTGGGAGTGAGCCTGCTCGCGAAGACCGCGGGTCAGTCAATACAGGTGTCGACTGATACACCGCTTTCGCGAGCAGGCTCGCTCCCACAGGCATTGCGTCCACCTCGCAGAGAGGGCTATCGCCTTCGATGACGCGTAGAATTGCGCCTTGAATCAAATCTTGAGGTTGCAGTGGTGGATTTACAGCGGGGCTTCGTCCTGACCCGGCATTGGCGCGATACCCCGGCCGGTACGGAAGTCGAGTTCTGGCTGGCGACCGACACCGGTCCCCAGCGGATCCGCCTGCCTCATCAACCCTCGGTGGCGTTCATTCCCGCCGCCCAGCGCGATCAGGCTGAAGCGTTGCTGCGCGGCGAAAAGAACGTCGAGCTGCGGCCGTTGGCGTTACTGGATTTCGAGCACCGCCCGGTACTCGGTCTGTACTGCCAGCAGCACGGTCAACTGATGCGTCTTGAAACCGCACTGCGCAAGGCCGGCGTCGACGTGTTCGAAGCCGATGTGCGCCCGCCGGAACGCTACATGATGGAGCGTTTCATCACCGCGCCGGTCCGGTTCAGTGGCACGCCGAACGCCGAGGGCCTGCTGCTCGATGCCCAGATGAAACCCGACCCCGACTATCGCCCTAGCCTCAGGCTGGTCTCCCTGGACATCGAAACCACCGCTCAGGGCGAGCTGTACTCCATCGCCCTGGAAGGCTGCGGCGAACGCCAGGTCTACATGCTCGGGCCGCCCAATGGCGACGGCAGCGAGGTGGATTTCCAGCTCGAATACTGCGATTCCCGAACCCTGCTGCTGAAAAGACTCAACGAATGGTTCGCCCGCCACGACCCCGACGCGATCATCGGCTGGAACGTCGTACAGTTCGACCTGCGCGTGCTTCACGAACATGCCCGGCGGCTGGCGGTGCCGCTGAAACTGGGGCGTGGCGGCGAAGAAATGCAGTGGCGCGAACACGGGAGCCGCACCCATTACTTCGCCTCGGCCGCGGGCCGGCTGATCATCGACGGCATCGAATCCCTGCGCTCGGCGACCTGGAGTTTCCCCTCGTTCAGCCTGGAGAACGTCGCGCAAACCCTGCTTGGCGAGGGCAAGTCGATCGACAACCCGTACCAGCGCATGGACGAAATCAACCGCATGTTCGCCGAGGACAAACCGGCCCTGGCCAAGTACAACCTCAAAGACTGCGAGCTGGTAACGCGGATTTTCGCCAAGACCGAGCTGCTGACCTTTCTGCTGGAACGGGCCAGCGTCACCGGTTTGCCGGCGGATCGCAGCGGCGGCTCGGTGGCGGCGTTCACGCACCTGTACATGCCGCTGATGCACCGCCAGGGTTTCGTCGCGCCGAACCTTGGGAACAAGCCTGCGCAAGCCAGCCCCGGCGGGTTTGTCATGGACTCGCAACCGGGCCTGTACGAATCGGTGCTGGTGCTCGACTACAAAAGCCTCTATCCGTCGATCATCCGTACCTTTCTCATCGACCCGGTGGGCTTGATCGAGGGCCTTAAACATCCGGATGACAGCGAGTCGGTGCCAGGCTTTCGCGGTGCGCGTTTTTCCAGAACCCGGCATTGCCTGCCCGCCATCGTCGCCCGGGTCGCCGAAGGGCGTGAAACCGCCAAGCGCGAACACAATGCGCCGCTGTCCCAGGCCCTGAAAATCATCATGAACGCCTTTTACGGCGTGCTCGGTTCCAGCGGTTGCCGCTTCTTCGACACACGCCTGGCATCGTCCATCACGCTGCGCGGTCACGAAATCATGCTGCGTACGCGACAGCTGATCGAAGCCCAAGGCCACACGGTGATTTACGGCGACACCGACTCGACCTTCGTCTGGCTGCGTCGTGCCCACGGTCAGCAAGAAGCCGCACAGATCGGCCACGCGCTGGTGGATCACGTCAACCAGTGGTGGCGCGAGCATGTGCAGCAGCAATACGGTCTGGAAAGTGCGTTGGAGTTGCAGTTCGAAACCCACTACAAGCGCTTTCTGATGCCGACCATTCGTGGCGCCGAGGAGGGCAGCAAGAAGCGTTATGCCGGGCTTGTGACCCGCGCCGATGGCACCGACGAAATGGTCTACAAAGGCCTGGAAACCGTGCGCACCGACTGGTCGCCGCTGGCCCGGCAATTCCAGCAGGAGCTGTACCTGCGCATCTTCAATCGCAAACCCTATCAGGAGTATGTGCGCGACTACGTGCGCAAGACCTTGGCGGGGGAGTTCGACGATCGCCTGATCTACCGCAAGCGCCTGCGCCGCACCCTCGATGACTATCAGCGCAACGTGCCGCCCCACGTGCGTGCCGCGCGGATTGCCGATGAGTACAACGACCTGCAGGGCCGTCCGCGGCAATACCAGAACGGTGGCTGGATCAGTTACGTGATCACCGTCGCCGGGCCCGAGCCGCTGGAAATCCGCAGCGCGCCCATCGACTACGACCACTACGTCACCCGCCAGCTGCAACCGGTGGCGGACGCCATTCTGCCCTTCGTGGACGACGACTTTTCAACGTTGATTGGTGGGCAGTTGGGCCTGTTTTGAGTCCAGCAGCAACAACGTCCAGTCATCCAGGATGCCGTGGAAATACTGGTCCAGTGCTCGATGAAAGTCGCTGTTAGCGCCGGCAACCTGGGCGAACAGCGTCATGGAAGAGTGAAACTTGAGATCGTCGGGATGGCCGAATATGCCGGCGACCGAGCTTTTTTCGATGTTCAGCACCAATTGCGTGCAGGTGCGCAACCGTGAACCCAGCAGCGGATGATTGAGGTATGCCGCGGCTTCCTCTTTGGAACGAATGGCAAAGTGGCGGGACATCTCGCTGCCGCCCAAACCTGCGAATTGCGGAAAGATGAACCACATCCAGTGACTGCGCTTGTGGCCGGCGTTCAGCTCGGCCTGGACCCGTTTGTACACCGGGTCCTGTGCCTGGATAAAGCGTTGCAGATTAAAGGAATCGTCCTGATCAGTGCTTCTCATGCCGAAGCCCTCTGACAGACTGCGATGGCTCAGACCATGGCCAATCGCTGTTTGCGTTGTGGCGCGCGAAACGCCTGTTCCAGCGCCTCCAGATCCCCAGCCTCCAGTTGCAATTGCGCCGCTTGCGCATTGAGTTGCAGGTGCTCGGGGCGGACCGCTTTGGGGATGGCGATCACGCCTTCGTTACGCAGCATCCATGCCAGCGCTATCTGGGCCGGCGTCACACGGTGACGGGCGGCTATTTGCTTGAGCGTTATATGGTCCAGCATAGGCCCACCCTGACCGATCGGACAGTAGGCCATGAGCGGCATTCGATGCTGGCGGCTCCAGGGCAGCAGATCAAACTCGATGCCGCGCTCTTCCAGGTTGTAGAGCACCTGGTTGGTGGCACAGGCCGATGAGGCCAGTTCCTGGAGGTCATCGACATCAAAATTGGAAACGCCCCAGCGACCGATCTTGCCTTCGACCCGCAGGCGTTCGAAGGCTTCGACCGTTTCTTCGAGGGGGTACTGGCCGCGCCAGTGCAGCAGGTAAAGATCGATGTAATCGGTATCCAGCCGCCGCAGGCTGCGTTCGCACGCCAGCGGAATCCCTTTGCGGCTGGCGTTGTGCGGGTAGACCTTGCTGACCAGAAACACTTCATCACGTCTGCCGGTGATGGCTTCACCGACCACTTCCTCAGCGCCGCCCTCGCCGTACATTTCAGCGGTATCGATAAGGGTCATGCCGAGTTCGATACCCAGGCGCAATGCCGCCACTTCCTGGGTATGCCGGGAACGGTCTTCGCCCATGCGCCAGGTGCCTTGGCCGATCACCGGTACGTTGACGCCGGCCAGTTCGAGGGTGCGCATTCAAATCTCCTTATTTTGAATCGATGAGTACTCCTTCGGTTGGCAACAGAATACCCCGGTGGTTCCATCGACCTGTAGCAGCTGTCGAGCTTGCGAGGCTGCGTTCGGCTGCGAAGCAGTCGCCGAATCAAACAATGAGGTGTTTCAGGAATACCGCGTGCGCAGGAGTTGCGAGGACTTCGTCCTCGGACGCAGCCTCGCAGGCTCGGCAGCTGCTACATGATCGCATTGGGCCTTACTGGGTAGAAAACTTCATCACCGTGCTCTGGGCATAGGTCTTGCCCGGGTCCAGGCGCGTGGACGGGAAGTTCGGCTGATTCGGCGAATCCGGGTAGTGCTGGGTCTCCAGCGTGAACGCGCCCCAGTGCGGGTAGACCTTGCCAGCCTTGCCCTTGACCGAACCATCGAGGAAGTTGCTGGTGTAGAACTGCACACCAGGCTCGGTGGTGTAGAGCTGCAAGCGACGACCGGATTGCGGATCGCTGACCTCGGCGGCGAGTTGGCCCACATCACCTGCGGCGTTCAGCACCCAGTTGAAATCGAAGCCGCCCTGTTTCGGTTCGGCAAATTTCAACTGAGGGTGATCGGCTTTGATGTGCTTGCCAATGGCGGTCGGCTGGGTGAAGTCCATCGGTGTGCCAGCCACCGGGGCCAGTTCGCCGGTAGGGATCAGCTTGCCGGTGACTGGCGTGTAATGGCTGGCGTGCAGGGTGGCGAGCTGTTTCAGCACATCACCGTTACCGGCGCCGGCCAGGTTGAAATAGCTGTGATTGGTCAGGTTCAACACCGTGGCTTTATCGGTGGAAGCCTTGTAGTCGATGCGCAACTCGTTTTGCTCATTGAGGCTGTAGGTGACCTCGGTTTTCAGGTTGCCGGGGAAGCCCATTTCACCGTCCGCCGACAGGTAGGTCAGGGTCACGCCGACCGAATCCTTGCCGTTGCTCGGCTGGGCTTTCCAGACGTGCTTGTCAAAACCCCGGGGGCCGCCGTGCAGCGAATTGGAACTGTCGTTGAGCGGTACCTGATAGCGCTTGCCGTCCAGTTCGAAAGCACCGTTGGCCAGGCGATTGCCAAAGCGCCCGATGGTCGCACCGAAATACGCCGTGCCGCTCTGATAGCCCTGCACGTCATCGAAACCGAGCACCACATCGTCGAACTTTCCGTTTTTGTCCGGCACTTTCAGCGACTGCAAAATGCCGCCGTAAGTAATGACCGTGGCGGTCAGCCCATGGCTGTTGCGCAAGATGTATTGCTCGACGGGCGTGCCGTCATTGGTTTTGCCAAAGGCCTTGTGTTCGCTGGACAGGCCGGCAGCCTGGGCGGAGAGGGTGGCGATCATCAGTGACAGTCCAAGGGCGCAGAACGGGTATCGGGATTGAAGCATGGTTGACCTTCCTTTTTATTGTTTTTGACAAAGTAGTCATACTACTAATCGGTTTTTAATAGGAGCAAGGAAGGATTTATAGCTTATGCAGGCGATGTTGCAATTATAAAGTATGACTAATTTGATGGCGCCGCTTAACGGGTGCCAACGCTTGCGGACGGTCGGCACTGCACTTTTCCAGGATTCACGGCTCTACCCTTGGCCAGCCTGCGGCGAATCCCCACCGCCGGCCCATGCCCAAGTTCGATAACCCATGGCTCGAGTTTTACCCCGCACCACCCCGCGAATCCGCCGCCGTTGCCTGCTGTTGGCTTGCTTGTCGATGCTCGCCGCCTCCGGGTGCAGCCAGCAGCAGGGCAGTGATATCGTCAACCAGTTCCGCGAAGGCAAACCCCAGGAATTCCTCCAGACCAGCGTCGACCGCATGGCGACCCTGGCGATGCGCGACAACCTCGACAGCCTCTACCTGCTGATGAGCAAGCTCTACCTGCGCAACCCGGACGAGTTGAAAAAATCCGGCTTCCTTGACGCCCGCACCGCGGGCAAACAAGTGCGCATGGCCATCGAACAGCAACAGCCGCTGCCGACCCTGGGAGGCAAAAAAGACCTGGCAGCGCTGAGCTATGCCATGAGCCCGGAGTTTCTCGGCGACCGGGTCGGTGCTTTCATCTATGCCATCGGCAGCATGCTCGTCACTGCTCACGGTAATCGGCTTGAGTTCTACATGACGGATGCGATCAATCCCACGTTCGTCAGCAATGCGGCCCGCAACATCGAGAAAGCCACCTGGATCCTCAGCCAGCGGCAAAACAGGAACGGCGAGCCTTTACTGTTTTCCAACGAAATCTCGGAGGAGGGCAGCAACCTGAGTTTTGCCGTGGAGTTCGGCAAGATCGTCGCCCGGCTGGACCTGCTGACGCAGATGCTGGACGAGCGCTACCGCCGGATCGGCTTGAATTACGCGCAGAGTTTGCTGTTCCTCAATTTCCTGCCAGTACAGTGAACCCCTTGTAGGAGTGAGCCTGCTCGCGATAGCGGTTTAACATTCAGCAATGATGCTGGCTGTGAGTCCGTCATCGCGAGCAGGCTCACTCCCACAGGAGCGTGTGTGGGCTTTAGGTATAACGATAGTTCGCATCGATATAAGTGGTTATAAGAAAAATCGCTATGCTGCGGGCCTGATTTTTCATGCGTTTTTGTGGGCGTGTTAATGGAATTCGGTAATTTCGGTTTAGTCGTGGCAGGTCTGGTGGTCGGCTTTATTGTCGGGATGACAGGCGTGGGTGGCGGTTCGTTGATGACCCCCATTCTGTTGTGGTTCGGTGTCAATCCGGCCACCGCAGTGGGGACGGATTTGCTGTACGCGGCGATTACCAAGTCCAGTGGCGTGCTGGTTCATCGAAAGAACAAGAACATCGACTGGGCCATCACCGGTTGGTTGACCCTCGGCAGCGTGCCGGCGGTGGCGCTGACGTTGTGGTTCCTGAGCACCTTGCAAACGTCCCCGGAGGCGATGAACGCGGTCATCAAACAGGCCTTGGGCTTTGTCCTGTTTGCCACGGCGCTGGCGATTTTCTTCAAGAAGCGCCTGCTCGATTTCGCCCACAAACGCGCGGGCGGTCATTACAACCCCAGCGGCAATCGCTTGAATGCGCTGACCGTGATCACTGGCCTGGTCCTCGGCACCATGGTTGCCCTGACCTCCATCGGCGCCGGCGCCCTGGGCACCGTTGCGTTGTTCATTCTCTATCCGATGCTGCCGACCCGCCGCCTGGTGGGCACGGAAATCGCGCACGCCGTACCGCTGACCCTGGTGGCCGGCCTCGGCCATGCGAGCATGGGCAACATGGACTGGCACGTATTGGGTTACTTGCTGATCGGTTCACTGCCGGGGATTTACCTGGGCAGCCACCTCACTGGCCGCATCTCCGATGAAGTGCTGCGACCTTGCCTGGCCACGATGCTGGTGCTGATCGGGTACAAACTGGCCTTTTGATCGGGCCGCGGTTGCACAAACAAACCAGCTTGGCAGGCGCGCTCAGGGCCGTGTCAGAATTTCCAGCAGATGCCCGTCCGGGTCATCGAAGTAAACCCGCCGGCCACCGCCGTAATCGTTGATCTCGTTCGGTCGTTGTTTGCCGGGGTCGGCCCACCAGGGTTGCTGGCGGGCTTGCAGGCGGGCGAAGGCCGCATCGAAATCCTCGTCACCGATCAAAAACGCGTAGTGCTGGGAGGCAATCGGCGGGTCATTGTCGTAGAAGTCCAGCGACACGCCATTGTCGAACTTGACGATCAGCATCGGGCCGAAGGGTTCGGGGCTGGGCAGGCCGAGGATGTCTGCCAGGTAGTTGGCTGATATCTGCTTGTCGCGACACCAGACGATGGTGTGGTTCAACTGAGCGCTCATGCAGAGGTCCTCACGGCGGATCAGGGCGATGTTATTGATTTATGAGATTAGCTCAGGCTGTTGCGCAATGACCGCCCTGACCTAAGCTTGGGGCAGGCGAGACATATTGCGTGCGTCACCCGGAACGAACGCCGCGATGCGCAATCATTAGAGCGTGGATATCAAAAGGAGATGCGCATGCTCATCAGGTCATTGACCCTGACTACCCTGCTGGCTTTCGCCGGCCCCTTGCTCGCTGCCGATGACGGCTCACCGCTGGACATGGACAAGGGCAGGTCCCGGCCGTTGATTGTCATCGCGCCGAGCACGGTCGATCCCACGTGGGTCAGTCTGAAAAAGTCGCTGGATGAACCGGCCAATCGCAGGGGGTTCACCGAGCGAAACATGGTCCTGTACACCGTGCTTAATCTGATGGGCCAGCGCGAGGGCAAAGACCTGGGGCCGCAAGACACGGCGGCATTGATCCGTTCGCTCAAGTTGGGGGCTGGCGCCAAGAGCAAAGTCATCCTGGTGGGCAAGGACGGGGAAAAGAAACTTGAGCAATCGGGAACGATCGAGCTGAAGGAGATTTTCGCCGCCGTCGACCAATTGCCGGCGACGGAGCAACAAGCCACAGTGCCGACACCACCGCCGGTCACGGAAGCCGAACCGGCCAAGGGCGCCAAGGGAGCAAAACCGGGCAAACCGGCGAAGCCTGCCAAGCCGCCTGAAATGCCGGATGATTGAACTCGGCGGCTAAAAAATACGCGTGTTTCGGGGGGGCGATGTACCGATTTCCATTGGTCTCGGAAGTTTCCTGCAAGTCCTGTCGGTGTTTATGAACTGGTTTCTGTCAGAGAGCACGGCTAGCCTTCGTCAGCCACCGCGAAATAGCGGTCGGACGTGGGAATCCGCGACACTGGGGGATCCAGGGACGTAAACACCAATGGCACAAAAAGGAGCCTCGTCTGTGAAAAAGATCAGCAAGCATCCATCGCAAACCCCAAACGATGCCGATCAACTCAATCCCGCGAAGCCGTGTGAAACCGCAAAAGGCGCCGTTACCCAAAGCCCCAGGCGTACCCCCACGACCCGGCAGGTTTTCACTGTTGCGCCTGGTGTCGACACGCTGACCCTGCTGAATCAGGCCTGCGAAAACCTTGCCTCCCTGAATGTGCTGATTGCGAGTTTTGCCGGAAAACTGGAAGGTTCGAACCGCCAGCTGCTGCTGTCGATCCAGCAATTGGCGGCGGTCACCGAGTTGTTGGTGAATCAGGCGCGGGAAAATCTTGATCCGAGAAGTGGTGCACCTGACGCTCAGCCGCCGACTCTGCATTGAGCTGACGCAGTAACGACAATGGGCGACCTCAAAGGGGTCGCCCATTTTGTCTACCGCTGCGAGAAGTCGCGCCTCTTGGCTATTTGGCCAGTGCACTCAATATCGTATGAGCAATCTTGATCCGCTCAGGGTTCGGGTAGTTTTTGTTGGCCAGGATCACGATGCCGATGTCTTTCGACGGCACGTACGCCACGTAGGCACCGAAGCCGCCCGTTGAACCGGTTTTGTTAATCAGCACGCTTTCCGGTTGAGGTTGCGGCGGGGTCAGCCACTGGACTTCGTGAGCCTCCATCGCCATCTGCGTCGAGTTACCCGCCAGCAATTTATCGAGGCTGACCGGATAGGGGTAGAACTCCCAACCCAGCCCCTGAGTCATATCGCCCACTTTGTAGTAGCCGGTATGCGTCGCGGCGATGGCCCGCTGCAGCGGATCCTCAAGGCGGGCCGGTTTCATGTTCGCTTCAACATAACGAATCAGGTCCGCCGCGCTGGTTTTGACGCCATAAGCCTCTGAATCCAGTGCCCCCGGCCCAACCCGTACAGGCTTGTCTTCCTTGTTGTAACCCTGGGCGTAAAGCCCCATTTGAGCTTGCGGCACCTTGAGGTAGGTGTGTTTGAGCCCGAGTTTCGGCAGCAGGGTTTTTTCCATCACGTCATCAAACGGCGCGCCGATACTCTGGGCGGCGAGGTAGCCGAACAACCCCAGGCTAGGGTTTGAATACTGCCGATGGGTGCCCGCGGCATAGGTCGGTTTCCACTGCTTGAAATAGCCGAGCATCTTGTCTGGTGCGTCGGCATCGTCGGGGAATTGCAACGGCAAGCCGCCGGCGCTGTAGGTGCCCAGTTGCAGCACGCTGATGTTATCGAACGCGCTGCCACGCAGATCCGGCAGCACGCTGCTGGCCTTGTCCGACAGGGACAGTTTGCCGGTGGCCTGAGCGTAGGCGACGAGGGTCGCGGTGAAGGTTTTGCTCACCGAGCCGATCTCGAACAAAGTGTTTTCGGTGACGGGTTGTGCGCTTTCTTTCGACGCCACCCCGTAGTTGAAGTAATGCGGCTTTCCGTTGACGGTCACGGCCACGGCAATTCCGGGAACGGCCTGGGCTTGCATGACCGGTTGTACGGCGGCATTCACCACCGTCTCGATTTGATCCTGTGCGACGCATTGGCCGGAGGCGAGCAGCGCCACGCAAACGGCGAGAATTTTCAGCCTGTCCATGTTGGTTGGGTCCGTCATTGATTCGATTGCGCGCCATTTTAGGGGGTTAACCGCTACGCTCCGAGCGGTTTTTGAACCCGGCCGCCCATAAGCGGGCCGGGAAGATTGCTAACAGGCCAGGCGCGACCGCTGAATCAACGCACCAGACACGGCCGCTTGTTATCGAATTTCCAGCCCGGAATCAGAAACTGCATCGCCACGCTGTCATCCCGGGCACCCAATCCCATGCCTTTGTACAACTCATGAGCCTTGGCCAACTGATCCATGTCCAGTTCGACACCCAACCCGGGTTTCTTCGGCACCTGCACACAACCGTCAACGATTTGCAGCGGCGCTTTGGTCAGGCGCTGGCCGTCCTGCCAGATCCAGTGGGTGTCGATGGCGGTAATGTCACCCGGCGCGGCGGCCGCGACGTGGGTGAACATCGCCAGGGAAATATCGAAGTGGTTGTTGGAGTGCGAACCCCAGGTCAGGCCCCATTCATGGCACATCTGCGCCACGCGGACCGAACCCTGCATGGTCCAGAAGTGCGGGTCGGCCAGTGGAATGTCCACTGATTGCAACTGGATCGCGTGGCCCATTTCCCGCCAGTCGGTGGCGATCATGTTGGTGGCGGTTTTCAGACCTGTGGCGCGACGGAATTCCGCCATGACTTCACGGCCCGAATAACCGTTTTCCGCGCCGCACGGGTCTTCGGCGTAAGCCAGTACGTGATGCTGATCCCGGCACAAGCGAATGGCTTCCTTGAGTGACCACGCACCATTCGGATCAAGGGTGATGCGCGCGTCGGGAAAGCGTTCGGCCAGGGCGGTGACGGCTTCGATTTCTTGATCGCCACTGAGCACGCCGCCCTTGAGTTTGAAGTCCTTGAAACCGTAGCGCGCGTGGGCGGCTTCAGCCAGGCGCACCACGGCGTCGGCGGTCATGGCTTTTTCGTGACGCACGCGGAACCAGTTGTTGTCGGCATCCGGCTCGCTACGGTAGGCCAGGTCGGTTTCGTTGCGATCACCGACATAAAACAGGTAACCGAGCATCTTCACTTCATCGCGCTGCTGACCTTCACCGAGCAAGGCCGCGACCGGCACATCCAGATGCTGGCCGAGCAGATCGAGCAATGCAGCTTCCAGGCCGGTGACGGCGTGGATGGTGATGCGCAAATCGAATGTCTGTAACCCGCGACCGCCGGCATCGCGATCGGCGAAGGTCTGGCGCACTTGATTGAGGATCTTCTGATACGTGCCGATCGGACTGCCGACCACCAACGAGCGAGCGTCTTCGAGGGTCTGGCGAATGCGCTCGCCGCCCGGCACTTCACCGACGCCGGTATGACCGGCGTTGTCCTTGAGGATCACGATGTTGCGGGTGAAAAACGGCCCGTGGGCGCCGCTCAGATTGAGCAGCATGCCGTCGTGGCCGGCCACCGGAACAACTTGCATGCTGGTAATGACCGGGGCTTTGGCAGTTTCTTGTGCATTCATTTTCATGTCCTTCAAACGGATATTCAGGCTTGGTTGGGCGCTTGTTCGGCCAGTGCAACGGCAGGTGCGGATTTCGGTTTATTGCGTGCGGCGAAGACGATGATTGCGGCAATGATCGAGGTCGCGGCCAGGCCGTACAGCCCGCCCTGAATCGAACCGGTGCGTTCCTCCAGCAGACCGAAGGTGGTCGGCGCGACGAAGCCGCCGAGGTTGCCCACCGAGTTGATCAGAGCGATCACGCCCGCCGCGATCCGTGCGTCCAGATAGGCCTGAGGAATCGGCCAGAACAGCGACGACGCTGATTTGAAACCCAGCGCAGCAAAGCAGATCGCAACGAAGGCGAAGATCGGCCCGCCGGTGGTGGACATGAACATCCCGGCTGCTGCGATCAGCAGTGCCGCGGCGACCCAGGCTTGTTGATGCTTCCATTTGGCTGACAGCGAAGCGAAGGCGTACATGCCGACGATCGACAGCAGCCACGGAATCGAGTTGAACAACCCGACCTGAATGTCGCTCAGGTCGCCCATCTTTTTGATGATGCTCGGCAGCCAGAAGGTCGCGGCATAAATGGTCAACTGGATGAAGAAGTAGATCAGGCAGAACAGGATGATCTGGCGATCCTTGAGCAGCTTGCCCAACGACGGTTTGATCGGTGTCGCGGCTTCGCGGGCCAGTTGTTCGTCGTCGATGGCCTTGACCAGTGCGTCTTGTTCGGCGCGGCTCAGCCATTTGGCGTCGTGGGGTTTGGAGTCCAGCCAGAACCAGACGAACACGCACAGCCCGACGGAGAACATCCCTTCAATGAAGTACATCCATTGCCAGCCGTGCATGCCCAAACCGCTGATTTGCAGCAGTAACCCGGACAACGGGCCGGAGATCAGCGAAGCAATCGCCGAACCGCTGAGGAAGATGGCAATCGCCTTGCCGCGTTCAACGCCAGGCAACCAGCGGGTGAAGTAGTAAATCACGCCGGGGAAGAAACCGGCTTCGGCCACGCCGAGCAGAAATCGCAGGATGTAGAAGTGGGTTTCGTTCTGGATGAACGCCATGCAAGCGGCGACCAGGCCCCAGGTCAGCATGATGCGGGTCAGCCAGATTCGCGCGCCGACTTTTTGCAGGAGGATGTTGGAGGGGACTTCAAACAGCGCGTAACCGATGAAGAACAGACCGGCGCCGAGGCCGTAGGCAGCAGCGCCGATGCCCAGGTCATGTTCCATGTGGGCGCGGACGAAGCCGATGTTCACGCGGTCGATGTAGTTGACGATGAACATGATCACGAACAGCGGCAGAACATGGCGTTTCACTTTCGAGATGGCGGACTTGAGGACCGAATCGGCGCCATCGTTCATCCCGGATATGGATGTATTCACTGCGTTATCTCCCACTGATTATTTTTATGCGGGGGTGTGACTGGGTGTTGCGATGTTGATAGACATCATACAACTACGTTTTTTCGTCCTGCAAGTGCCTTCGTCCAACAAAATAGCGTTATTCAGGGGATTTATTAGTCTTTCTGCCGAGTGGATGAGCTTTGTTTCGGTCGTTTAGGCTCGATTTGTTGAGTGTTGTCATACAAGTTGGTCGACGCGTTTTTGCTGAGATTCCCGCCCGGCGCAGTGCTACGATTCCGGTAGCCCTGCTTCCGGATGACCGCCATGCAAGAAGACCTCGACGCGCCTGCCCGCAAGCGCACCCATAACCTGGCCCATGACCTGGTCGCCAAACTGACCCAGAGCATCTTGCTCGGGCAGATGCTGCCCGGTGACAAGCTGCCGTCCGAGAACACGATTGTTCAGGAGCACGGCGTCAGTCGCACGGTGGTGCGCGAGGCGATCTCGAAATTGCAGGCGTCCGGTCTCGTGGAAACCCGCCACGGCATCGGCACCTTTGTTATCGAGCGAGCACCGGAACAGGGGCTGCGGTTGAACGTCGATACCGCGCTGGGGGTGCGCAGCATTCTGGAGTTGCGCATGGGCCTGGAAACCCAGGCCGCCGCACTGGCGGCAACCCGTCGCACCGAGCATCAATTGGCGCAGATGCGCGAAGCGCTGGACGACTATCAAAGCCTGCTGGCCAACAACGACAGCTGCGTCGAAGCCGACAAGCGTTTCCACTTGCTGATCGCCGAAGCTACCGGCAACGTGTGCTTCAGCGAAATCATGCAGCACCTGGGCAGCGCCATGATCCCGCGCACCCGCGTCAATGCCGCCGAGCGCGGCGCAGTAGATTTGAGCAAGCTGGGGCAACTGGCCAACCTTGAGCACGAGGCCATTCTCAATGCGATCAAACGCCAGGACCCGGATGCGGCGCGGGCGGCCATGTGGCTGCATCTGACCAACAGTCGCGACCGGTTTTCGGCCGATGGCTGACCACCGTTTGTCTACTCGATAGCACCGCATCCGCGGCCCTGATTCCAACGAATACGGCCCAGATTTGCTGGTCCTCATCAGTGAGGTGCGTCATGGCTAACGATTCGATGTTCCGGGGCGCAACGCCCAACACCGACCCCACTCGACCCATTTTCGGTACCGACGAGCCGCGCATGGACCACGACGCGCCACCCGGCATGGACCCTTCGCGGGACCCGACCGAGGTCGACATTGATCGACCTGAAGACTGGATGGACCCTGATGCCGCCGAGGACGTGCCTCCGCCAGATGAACCAACTCCGCTGTCCGATGACAGGCGATAAAGAGAAACCCGGTCATTGCGCCTGATACCAATCAGTTAAGAAACGACACAAAGTTTGCATTGCTGCGCCGTTTTTTTTGTGCACGACAGGTCCGGATCAGGCCTCGGTGACTCGAGCAACCACCGGCCTGCGCTCCAGATTCAATGCCAACACGCTGACCAGCACCACCAGTGCGCCCGCAACGATCATCAACGTCGGCCGCTCGCCCAGTGCAAAAGAGGCAATCGCCATGGCGGTCGGTGGAATCAGATACAGCGTCATCGTCGCGCGGCTCAGATCCACATGCGTCAGCACATAGGCCCAGGCCAGGTACGCCAGGGCACTTGGGAAAATGCCCAGCCCAATGACGGCCAGCTGCACTTCAACCGGCGCGGTGATGACCTGGCTCACCAGCCCCGGGAGATAAACCAACAGTAGCAGCGTCCCGAACCAGACTGTGTAACACACCAGCGTCAGCCCGTCGTAGCGCCGCGAGTAGTGCTTCTGCAAGGCAAAGTAGAAACTCCACGACACCGCGGCCAACAGGATCAACACACCATGGGCGTCGATGCTCCCCAGTCCATGATCCCCGGCCACCACAATCACCACGCCGATCAACCCCAGAAAAACGCAGCCCCACCGCCACGCGCTCACCCGGTCCTTGAACACGAAACGCGCCAGCAACGTGCTGAACAACGGCGTCGATTGCGCCAACACACTGGAGGCGCCGGCGCTGACACTTTGCTGGCCGAAATTCAGCGCTACATGGTGCAGGCTCACGGCAAAGAAACCGAGCGCGAACAGCAATGGCAGGTCACGAGTTTTCGGCAGGTTAATGCCTCGGAACACCGCGACCACCGCCATGAATGCCGACGCCAGCAGAAACCGCAGCAAGGCCAGATGACCAGGCTCATAGGCCTGCAAACCGATGTGAATGCCAGTCGGTGAGTAACCCCAGCAGCCGACCACAAATGCCATGGCCAGGAAGATTTTGACCGGCGAACCGGGGGAGGGCGTGAGTAGCTTCATGATCGGGACCTGTAGGCGGATGCACCCAGTATCAGAAGCCTGACTGTTCTCCACAACTGACTTATAGTGCGTCAACTCTTCACTTTAGGTGATGTATGGAGCTGGCACAGATACGCATGTTCAAGACCGTTGCCGAGGTCGGCAGCATCGCCCGGGCGGCCGAGTTGTTGCATTGCGTGCCGTCGAATATCACGGCACGGCTCAAGTCCCTGGAAGCGGAGCTGGGTGTCGCGCTGTTTCTGCGCGAGGGCCGAGGGCTGCGAATCAGCCCGGCGGGGCAAACCTTCCTGGCATATGCCTCAAAAATTCTTGCCCTGACGGCGGAGGCCAAGCGTGCGGTGGACCCTTCGGCCGAGCCCTCCGGGCCGTTGCGCATTGGCGCCATCGAGTCGTCGGCAACCGGCCGATTGCCGCGTTTGCTGGCGAAATTCCACAAACGTTTCCCCGGCGTTGCGTTGGAACTGACCACCGGCACCTGGGGCCAATTACTCGACGACACGCTCAATCACCGGCTCGACGGCGCGATCGTTGCGGTGGATGTCGAGCGCTCACACCTCAAGCGCACGCCGATGTACCGCGAGGAGCTTCTGTTGATCGCCTCGAAGTCTCTGGGGCCGGTACGGGACATCGCGGATTTGCAGGACAAGACCGTGTTCATGTGGCCCCAGGGCTGTCCCTACCGGGCGGCGCTGGAGCATTGGTTGCTGCGGCAGGGGCAGGCGTTGCCGATTGTCAGCCTGGCCAGTTACGGGGCGATTGTCGGCTGCGTCAGTGCCGGTGCGGGTGTCGCGCTGGTGCCAAAAGGCGTGTTCGATCAGTACGCCAAAGGGGCAGGTTGCGCGGGGTATGAGTTCCCCGAGCTGACAGCGATCGACAACCTGTTTTACTGGCATGAAAACGCCGGGGTACACCCGGCGCGGGAGGCGTTTGTGGGGATGTTGCGCGAAGAGTTCGCCTGACTCGTTACCTGTGGGAGTGAGCCTGCTCGCGATAGCGGTTTAACATTCAACAACAATATTGGCTGTGATTCCGTCATCGCGAGCAGGCTCGCTCCCACAGTGGGGGGATCATGTGACACTCACATCCCGCATCAACAACCCAAACTGCAAATCCACCGCATCCGGAATCGGTAAGTACACGGTGTGCCCATCCCCCGGTGCCACTTCGACAGGCTCGCCCCTGACGTTTTGCAGTTGATGCAAATCGAATTGGAAGTTGCCCTTGGGTGTCATCAGTTCCATATGGTCGCCCAAACCAAATCGATTCTTCACCTTGATCTCCGCCATCCGGTCACGCCGCTCGCCTGTCAGCTCGCCGACAAACTGCTGGCGCTCCGACACCGAGCTGCCGTGCTGGTAGTTCTGGTATTCGTCATGCACGTGCCGCCGCAGAAACCCTTCGGTGTAGCCGCGCTGGGCGAGGGATTCCAGATCCGTCATCAGGCTGCGGTCGAACGCGCGACCGGCCACCGCGTCGTCGATCGCCCGGCGGTAAACCTGGGTGGTGCGTGCGCAATAAAAATGGGATTTGGTCCGGCCCTCGATTTTCAGTGAGTGCACGCCCATTTGCGTCAGGCGCTCGACATGCTGCACCGCGCGCAGGTCCTTGGCGTTCATGATGTAGGTGCCGTGTTCGTCTTCGAAGGCCGGCATCAGTTCGTCGGGCCGATTGGCTTCCTGCAACAGGAACACCTGATCGGTCGGGGTGCCGATACCCAGGGTCGGTTCGGGCTGGAAGGTCTGCACGATTTCGCCGAGCTGATTTTCCGTAGCCTCTTGCGCCGAATATTTCCAGCGACAGGCATTGGTGCAACTGCCCTGATTGGCATCGCGCTTGTTCATATAGCCTGACAACAGGCAGCGACCGGAATACGCCATGCACAAGGCGCCATGGACGAACACCTCCAGCTCCATGGCCGGGACTTGCTCGCGGATCTCGGCAATTTCTTCCAGGGACAGCTCTCGCGACAGGATGATCCGGCTCAAGCCTTGTTGCTGCCAGAACTCGACACTGGCCCAGTTCACCGTGTTGGCCTGTACCGACAGGTGAATCGGCATCTGCGGATAATGCCGGCGGACCAGCATGATCAAGCCCGGGTCGGACATGATCAGCGCGTCCGGCGCCATCGCAATGATCGGCGCCAGATCCTTGAGGAAGGTTTTCAGCTTGGCGTTGTGCGGGGCGATGTTCACCACCACATAGAAGCGCTTGCCTTGAGCCTGGGCTTCGTGAATGCCGAGGGCCAGATTGGCGTGATCGAATTCGTTGTTGCGCACCCGCAGGCTGTAGCGCGGCTGACCGGCGTACACCGCATCGGCGCCGTAGGCGAAGGCATATCGCATGTTTTTCAGGGTGCCGGCGGGGGCCAGCAGTTCTGGAGGCAGGAGAGTCATGGCAGCGTCGGTCACAAAAGCCGCCGAGAGTAAGCGGCTTGTCCGCGGAGTTCATTGATCTGGATCTATGCTTGATGAACAAACGGATGGCACTCGCGCGAACCGTGGCGGACTAAGCATCAGGGCGCGGCATTGTGTCCTTGCGGACTGACATGGATCGGACATGAACGAAGAGACAGTACAAAACAAATCACTGGTGATCTTGCTGGGGCTGGTCACTGCCGCCTTCATCTGGATTTTGCTGCCGTTTTACGGCGCGGTGTTCTGGGCGGTGATCCTCGGCATCCTTTTCGCGCCCCTGCACCGACGACTGCAATTGAAGTTCGGCTGGGAACGCAATCTGACATCGTTGTTCACCCTGAGCATCTGCCTGGTGATCGCGATTCTGCCGGTGATTGCCCTGAGTATCTTGCTGGTGCAAGAAGGTGCCTCGGTCTACAACCGCATCGAAAGCGGCGAACTGGACATCGCCGGGTATGTGACGCATTTCAAACAGAGCCTGCCGCCGTATTTCCAGCACTTGCTCGATCGGGCAGGGGTAGGCGAGCTGGACGGGCTGCGGGAGAAAATCATCAAGAGTGCGGTGACCGGCAATGAGTTTATCGCCACGAAGGCGTTCAGTTTCGGCCAAGGCACGTTCGAGTTTGTGGTGAGCTTTTTCATCATGCTCTACCTGCTGTTCTTCTTTTTGCGTGACGGTGCCGAACTGGCCCGCAAAGTGCGCGCTGCCGTGCCGCTGCAGGACACCCAGAAACGCCGTTTGCAACTCAAGTTCAATCGGGTGGTTCGAGCGACAGTGAAGGGCAACCTGTTGGTGGCAATCACACAGGGTGCATTGGGCGGTCTGATTTTCTGGTTTCTGGATATTCCGAGCGCGTTGCTCTGGGCGGTGTTGATGGCGTTTCTGTCGCTGTTGCCAGCGGTGGGGGCGGGGATTGTCTGGGCGCCGGTGGCGGCGTTTTTCCTGTTCGCCGGTTCGATCTGGCAGGGCGTGGTACTGGTGCTGTTCGGGATCTTTGTGATTGGCCTGGTGGATAACGTGCTGCGACCGATTCTGGTCGGCAAGGATACCAAGATGCCGGACTATCTGATCCTGATCTCGACCCTGGGCGGTCTGGCCATCTTCGGCCTCAATGGCTTTGTGATCGGGCCGCTGATTGCTGCGCTGTTCATGTCGAGCTGGGCAATCTTCATTGAAACCAAACCGCGGGTGCAGCTACCTTAAACGCTGATCTGGCCTTGGCCGAGACGTTGCGACAGGGCCTGGGCGGCTGGCAGCGAGGTGAGCGGGCCGCTGATCGGTTCGCCGTCCTGCACCAGGTACCAACAGGCAAGCAATCCCAGCGCTCTGAGCGGTGCGGGAACGGCGCTGCCGATAACGGACATGATCTGAACCTGGGACATAAGTACCTCCATCAAACGTTGGAGCTACCTTACGGACCGAGCGCCTGATCGGACAATCAACGCTTTCGATAGTCGTCATTGATACCAATGAGGCTTCGCTTCAGTCGACCACCAGATCCAGCATATGAACCACTTCCTGCTCGTTGAGCAGGCCTTTGCGCACCAGGTTTTCTGCCAGCAGCGAAAGAAACTTGGCGCTGCGATGGCCTTCAAGGTGCTTGAGTTCGGTCAATGCGTTGTACACCTTGCTGGAAGTGCACAAGCCGACAATACGGTGCGGGTTTTGCGTGGGCATAAGGTCGTCCTTGTTTTTATCAACCTGTTGTTAACGGACAAGTCCTAGAGTGCGGACCCGACATGACATAAATATGACCGTTTTCCCCAGCACGGGGGAAGGATGGCGAGTCAATCTTGCCAATTTTCGCCGCAAAGACTGTCCCGACAGCGACCTTGGCGAGATTTATCCAGACCTCTGCCGACGGACGGTCACAAAAAAGGCCCCGCTGTTGAGGCGGGGCCTGCTGATTCCGTTACCAGCGGCCATAACCGCGGGGAGGGCCGTAGTAACCGCGCGGTGGACCGTAATAACCACGGGGCGGGCCGTAATAAACCGGCGGTGGGCCGTAATAGGCCGGTTGCTGCACGTAGACCGGTGCCGGCTGGTAATAAACCGGTGGCGGGCCGTAGTAAACCGGCTGTGGCTGAACGTAAACCGGTTGCTGTACATAAACCGGGCGGTTGCTGTTGATGAGGGCCGAACCGACGATGGCCGACCCAACGATCGCGCCAAATACCGCCGGTCCTTCCCAACCGTGACCGTGGTGACCGCCGCCAGCTTCTGCCTGCCCTGCGATAGCAAGAGCACCGACCAGCAAGGCTACTGTGGGGATTTTCCGGATCATGATAGTTCCTCGGTTCTTCGCCCCGGCGCTTGTGTCTGCAATAGACCCAAGGATTGTCGCGGGGATACTTCTAAGACAGCGTTTTTTTCAAAATCAGCACAGCCGTTGGGTAAATTTTGTGTAAGGTCTGCACTAGCATCTTTACAGTCTAGAGATGCCGCGTGCAGGCACGCCGTTATGATCGATCAGACCCGATGGATTGGCTAATCCCGTCCATCTGAAAGTGCTACTCAAGGAGATTTTTCATGCAGATGAACCCCGACAGAGACACCCAGCTGTGCATGTCGCTTTCCGCACGACCCGGGAACTTCGGCCTGCGGTTTCACAATCATCTGTATGAGCAACTGGACCTGAATTTTTACTACAAGGCCTTCAGCAGTCAGGACCTGCCAGGCGCCGTTGGCGGCATTCGCGCCTTGGGGATTCGGGGTTGCGGCGTGTCGATGCCGTTCAAGGAGGCGTGCATTGCGCTGGTCGATGAACTGGACCCCTCCGCCGCGGCCATTCAGTCGATCAACACCATCGTCAACACTAATGGCCATCTCAAGGCTTACAACACTGACTACATCGCAATCGCCCAGTTGCTTGACACCCATCAGGTGCCGAAGGAATTGACCTTTGCCCTGCGCGGCAGCGGCGGCATGGCCAAGGCGGTGGCCAGTGCCTTGCGCGATGGTGGCTACAAAAATGGCCTGATCGTTGCTCGTAACGAGCGTTCCGGGCGGGCGTTGGCCGAGTCGCTGGGCTATCGATGGCAAGCGGAGCTGGGCTCGGAGCGGCCGCAGATGTTGATCAACGTCACACCGATTGGCATGTCCGGCCCCGAGGCCGATCAGTTGGCATTCGATGCTGAATCCATCGCTGCTGCCGAGACGGTTTTCGACGTGGTGGCAGTCCCCTCGGAAACTCCGTTGATTGTGCGCGCTCGTGCTGAAGGCAAGCGAGTGATCACCGGTTTGGAAGTGATCGCGATCCAGGCGCTGGAGCAGTTCGTGCTGTACACGGGCGTGCGGCCGACCGCTGAGCAGTTTCACAAAGCCGTGGAATTTGCCCGCAGTGGCCTTGGCTATCCTGCTGCCCCGCAAGCGAAACCGTGACTGGGGTGACTCATGCATCCTGCCATTCTTAATCTGGATCAGGCCGAACTTGAGCCGCTGCCCGAAGCGTTTGCGCCGACGGGAGACACCGCCGACCGCTATCGGCAACGGCAGGCACGCATCGGCCAGCAACTCGGCGCGCAGAAGCTGGGTTATCGCCTGTACGCGCTGGAACCGGGGATGCGTGGCAGCCCGTTTCACAGTCATCGGGTCAACGAGGAGATGTTTTACATCGTGGCCGGGGAAGGGGAGATTCGCTTGGGCACCGAGCGTTTCCCCATTCGCGCCGGAGATGTCATTGCCTGCCCGCCGGGTGGCCCTGAAGCCGCGCACCAGATCATCAACACCAGCAACGCTGAACTGCGCTACCTGGCGGTCAGCACCCAACAATCACCCGAGATTTGCGAATACCCGGATTCCGGCAAGTATGCGGTGATGGACGATTTCAAGGTCGATGCCCAGGGCAATGCCTCGGGCTTCGTCGCCGTCGCCCGGCCGGCCGACGGCGTGGATTATTGGGACGGCGAGTAGCGCAGGGTTATTCGAGGCGGGCCAGGCGCTCTTCCAGCGCTGCAATTCGCGCCTCGAGCTCTTCGATCCGCTCAACCGATACGCCAGCACCCGCGCCACGTTCGGTCGGGTTCTGCCGTGCCGCCAGGATCACTTCGATGTCCGCCGGGTCGCCCAAGGCGTGCATGTAGCGGTCTTCACGCTGACCGGCCTGGCGCGGTATCAACAGCGCCAGACCGCGAGCGATCAAGCGTTCCAGTTGATGCACCACCTGTTCGGCATCTTCGAAGTCATGCATGCGGCCGCTGCGGGTCAGCAGTTCATTGACCGTTTGCGGACCGCGCAGGAACAGCAGCCCGGCAAGAATGACTTGAGCCGGCACCAGTTCCAGGGCCTTGTCGACTTTGTGTTCCCAGCGATCCGCACGGCTGCCCATCACCAGTTTGGTAAAGCCGCGGCCTTCGAGCGCGCGCAGGCTTTGGCCGACCTGACCCTGGGTCAGGTTCATCACCGGCTCGCGGCTGGTTTTCTGGTTGCAGGCAATCACCAGCGCATTAAGGGTTAGCGGATAGGTTTCCGGACTGGTGGCCTGTTTCTCGATCAACGAACCCAGAATGCGGATTTCCGTGCTGTTGAGTCGCGGCTCGTCGAAGGTCGTTTCTTGCTCGGTGCTCATGATTGTGCATTCCTTCCCGGGTTCATGATTTTCTCCTGCTGGCATGCACTTTAGATAGACGTGTGCCAATGGCAACTGAATTCGTCGCCGCCCCTTGGCAATGGTCACAAAACCTAAATCAATCTGTTACGCCATCTTAACAATCAGACGTGCACCGTATGCATGGCTGCAGAGGACTGCGGTTCATCACGGGTACGGCGAAAATTCCTATCGACGACGTCACCGGCCTTATTAATTGTGCAGTGGAGCAAGGCATGAAGCTGACGTGGGTATCGACCCGCAATAATGCGCTGATCGGCGCGTGCCCGCTATGACCGTACTGGTCACCGGCGCCGCCGGTTTCATCGGGTATCACACGGTCAAGCGCTTGTGTCAGGAAGGTCTTGAGGTGGTCGGTATCGATAATCTCAACGACTACTACAGCGTGGAACTCAAACACGCACGGCTCAACGAACTCAAGAATCTGTTGGGCTTTCATTTCCAGGCACTGGATATCGTCGACAAACCCGCCTTGATGGCTTTGTTCAAGGATCACGGCTTCACAGAGGTTATCCATCTGGCAGCCCAGGCGGGCGTTCGCTACTCGCTGGACAACCCGGACGTGTATGCGCAATCGAACCTGACCGGTTTCTTGAATGTGCTGGAAGCCTGCCGGCACCATCGCCCCGAGCATCTGATTTATGCATCGAGCAGCTCGGTGTACGGCACCAACAGCAAAATGCCGTTCAGCGTCGAAGACGCTGTCGATCATCCGATTTCGTTGTATGCCGCCAGTAAGCGTGCCAACGAGCTGATGGCCCACAGCTATTGCCATCTGTTTGGACTGAAGGCCAGCGGCCTGCGTTTTTTTACCGTTTACGGACCTTGGGGGCGCCCCGACATGGCGCTGTTCAAATTTACCGACGCGATCCTCAACGACAGGCCGATTGACCTCTACAACCAAGGCCAGATGTCGCGCGACTTCACCTACATCGACGACATCGTCGAAAGCATTGCGCGCCTGTGCCCGAGACCGCCGTTATCGGACGGTTCTGGCGATGGCGCCAACCGGATCTTCAACATCGGGCGCGGCACGCCGGTGGCGCTGCTGGATTTCGTCGAGTGTCTGGAGTCGGCATTGGGCAGGAAAGCCCGGCGCAACTTCCTGCCGCTGCAGGCTGGCGATGTGGTCAAGACCTGGGCGGATGTGTCGGCATTGGCGCAGTGGGTCGATTTCCGTCCTCAAGTGACAGTTGAAGCCGGCGTAGCCGAATTTGTGAAGTGGTACAGCCACTTTTATCAGAGATAAAACGTCGGCCCTTGATCATGAAAATCCAGGGAAATAGGGGGCCTCTATGAGCCAAGACATATTTGTATCCGTCCTGATTCCGGCAAAGAACGAGGCGAGCAATCTCAAATTGCTGCTCGAAGAAATCCGTATTGCACTGGCCGATGAGGCGTATGAAATCATCGTCGTGGACGATGGCAGTACTGACGCTTCCTTGCAGGAGCTACGGCAGACGCGGCACAGCGGCCTGAGTACGTTGCGTATCCTGCGCCATGAGCGTTCGCTGGGGCAGAGCACTTCGCTCTACCATGCGGCGCTTGTCGCCCGGGGCCAATGGCTGGCCACGCTCGATGGCGACGGTCAGAACGACCCGGCGGACATCCCCGGCATGCTGGCATTAGTGCGCAGCGAGCAGGGCCGCGTCGACCTTCAGTTGGTGGCCGGGCACCGGGTCAACCGTCGCGATACCGCGAGCAAGCGCTGGGCCTCGCGTTTTGCCAACGGGTTGCGCAGCCGGATGCTCAAGGACCAGACGCCGGACACCGGCTGCGGGCTGAAACTGATACAGCGGGCGGCGTTTCTGCGCTTGCCGTACTTCGACCATATGCACCGGTTCATTCCTGCGCTGATCCAGCGTCATAACGGCCGGATGATCACCCATCCGGTCAACCATCGGCCCCGCACGGCCGGGGTATCCAAATACGGAAACATCGACCGGGCCTTGGTGGGCATCCTCGATCTGATCGGTGTCTGGTGGCTGATCAGGCGCACGCGCCTGCATGCCCGTGCGCAGGAGATCGAAGGATGAACCTGTCCCGCGAAACCCTGTGGCTGGTGGTCGGTTTCAGTGGCCAGATCGCCTTCACCGGTCGCTTTGTCCTGCAGTGGCTGTACAGCGAATACAAGAAACGCAGCGTGATTCCGGTGAGCTTCTGGTACCTGAGCATCGTCGGCAGCGCGCTGCTGTTCGCTTACGCCATTTACCGACAGGACCCGGTTTTTATCGCCGGTCAGGCGTTTGGTTCCATCGTCTATTTGCGCAACCTGCAATTGATTGCCCGCAGCAAAACCTTGAAGGACTGAACTGTGCGCCGAACCCTGTCACCCAGCGTCGAATGCCTGGGGTTGATGTTGCTTGCTCTTTTATTGGTCGGCGCCGGGTTTGGGCTGCGCCAGCCGCAGAATGTCGACGAGGAGCGATTCCTCGGCGTTGCGCTGGAGATGCTGCATAACGGTTCCTGGCTGATTCCGCATCGAGCCGCCGAAATCTACGGCGATAAACCACCGATTTTCATGTGGACGGTGGCGTTTTTCACCTGGATCACCGGGATGCCCGCCCTTGCCCTTTATATTCCGGGGCTTTTGTCTGCCACATCGGTCACGGCCATGCTCTATGACCTGGGGCGCCGGTTGTGGAATCAGCAGGCCGGACGAACAGCCGCGCTGCTGTACCTGGCCACGTATCAGACGTACAGCATTCTGCGGACCGGTCAGATCGACAGTTTTCTGATTCTGTTCACCTCTCTGGGCCTGTACGGCCTGGCCCGTCACTTGTTGCTCGGGCCCGCCTGGCGTTGGTTCTACGCGGGTTGCGCGGCCATGGGCATTGGCGTGATCACCAAAGGGGTCGGCTTTCTCCCGGCGTTGATGCTGATTCCGTATGCCTACGCGGCGCGCAAAGGCTGGCCTGGCGTGGTGGCCATGCCGGGCGAGGCGCGCAAGTGGTGCCTAGGTTTTTTGGTTGTGCTTGGCGCCGTCGCGATCTGGCTGCTGCCCTTGGCGGTGTCCATCGCCTTCAATGGCGCCGCTGATGAAATCGCCTATGCACGGGAAATTCTGCTGCGCCAGACAGCGGGGCGCTATGCCGCCGCGTGGGATCACCGAGAACCGTTCTGGTACTTCTTCGTCAACGTCATCCCGCAATACTGGATGCCGTTGGTGCTGGCCTTGCCATGGCTCGTGCCCGCCTGGCGCAGGCAGTTGCGCAAGCGCGACGGTCGAGTGCTGGTACTGCTGGGCTGGGTCGTACTGGTGGTTTTGTTTTTCTGCCTGAGCAGCGGCAAGCGCAAGTTGTACATCTATCCGGCGTTACCGGCGCTGGTGCTGGTTGCGGCGCCGCTGATTCCGTGGCTGTTCAAGCGCTGGTTCGGCAAGCGCCCGCGCGGTCGGCGGGTGTTCCAGGTGTTGGCCGTCACGTGGTTCGCGTTGTGGTTTGCGCGCGGTTTCGTCGATCCGGTCAAGGACGGGCCCAATCCCCACGAGGCGCTGATGGTGCAAGCAGCGGCGATGACCCAGGGCGCAGACCTGGTGCTGGTCAACTGGCGTGAGGGCCATTGGTTATTCGCCCGACAGCCGATCGTGCATTTCGGGATGATCGGCTCCACGGTCGAGCAGGCCGCTCAATGGTTGCGCGAACACCGTCAGGCGTACGCCTTGGTGCCGGACGAACTGCTGAGCCGGTGTTTCAATCCGCAGGCCGCCCGTGAACTGGGGGAAACTTCGCGCGCGCAGTGGTCGATTGTCGGTGCCGATGCCGACAACGGCCGTTGTCATCCCGGACAGCCAGCCAATATCTATCGCTTCACCTGGGACCGCGCATGGCTATAATCGCCCCACGTTTCCCTCCTGTCACAACACGAGACTGCCATGACTATTTCCCTGTACGCCGCTTCCGTCCCGGTTTTCAAACAAATGCTCAACGCCCTGAGCGACGTCTTGAACAAGGCCGAAGCCCACGCCACTGCCAAGAACATCGACCCGAATGCTTTGCTGCAAGCCCGTCTGTACCCGGACATGTTCCCGCTGGTCCGTCAGGTGCAGATCGCCGTTGATTTCGCCAAGGGCGTTTCCGCGCGTCTGGCCGAAGTCGAACTGCCGAAATACGACGACACCGAAACCACCTTTGCCGAGCTGCAAGCGCTGATTGCCAAAGTGCTGGCCTTCATCGGCGAGATCAAACCGGAACAGATCGACGGCAAGGAAGGCATCGAAATCATCACCCGTCAGGGCACGCCGAAAGAAAAACGCTTCACCGGCCAGGCTTACCTGCTGAGCTACGGTCTGCCGCAATTCTTCTTCCACGTCACCACCACCTACGCACTGCTGCGTCACAACGGTGTGGAAGTGGGCAAGCGTGATTACATGGGCGCGTTCTAAATCGCCTTGATACACAAAAGCCCGCCAAGGTTCGCGCCTTGGCGGGCTTTTTTTTTGGTGAATCAAAAGATCTTTGTTACGCCATACGCGCGGCTTTCTCGTCTTCGCCCAGGCACGCCGCCGCGGTGAACAGCACGTCGGTGGAGGAGTTCAGCGCGGTTTCCGCCGAGTCCTGCAGCACACCGATGATGAACCCGACGGCCACCACCTGCATGGCGATTTCACTGGGGATGCCAAACAGGCTGCACGCCAGTGGAATCAACAGCAACGAGCCGCCCGCCACGCCCGAAGCGCCACAGGCACAGATCGCCGCGACGATGCTCAGCAGGATGGCGGTCGGAATGTCCACGGCAATGCCCAGCGTATGCACGGCCGCCAGGGTCAGCACGGTAATGGTGATCGCCGCGCCCGCCATGTTGATCGTTGCGCCCAGCGGGATCGAGACCGAATAGGTGTCTTCGTGCAGGCCCAGGCGCTTGCTCAATTCCAGATTGACCGGAATGTTCGCCGCCGAGCTGCGGGTAAAAAACGCAGTGATGCCGCTTTCGCGCAAGCACGTGATCACCAGTGGATACGGGTTGCGACGCAGCTTCCAGAACACGATGGCCGGGTTCATCACCAGCGCCACAAACAGCATGCAGCCCAGCAAGACCGCCAGCAGATGCACGTAACCGATCAAGGCACCAAAACCGGAAGTGGCGAGGGTCGAAGCCACCAGGCCAAAAATACCCAGCGGCGCAAAACGGATCACCAGGCGTACGATCAGGGTCACGCCGTTGGACAAGTCGCCGAGCACTTCACGAGTGGTGTCACCGGCATGGCGAATGGCAATGCCCATGCCAATCGCCCACGCCAGAATTCCGATGAAGTTGGCATTCATCAGTGCGCTGACCGGGTTGTCGACCACGCTCAACAGCAGGCTTTGCAGCACCTCGCTGATACCGCCCGGTGCGCTGACCGCAACGTCGTGAGTGGCCAACACCAGGCTCGACGGGAACAACATACTGGCGACAACGGCCACCACCGCCGCCGCAAACGTTCCCAGCAGATACAGAAACAGAATCGGCCGGATGTGGGTTTCCTGGCCGTGCTTGTGATTGGCAATCGAGGCCATGACCAGCACGAACACCAGAATCGGTGCGACAGCTTTAAGCGCCGAAACGAAGACTTTGCCGATGAATGCGGTGGACTTGGCCACCTCTGGCGCGAACAGGGCCAGGGCAATCCCGGCAATCAGGCCGATGATGATTTGTGCGACCAGGCTCAAGCGATTCAGGCGGAACCATAGCGAAGGGGATAAAGCGGTCATAAAACGGCATCTCTGATTTTATTAGGTGCGGGGTATCGCGACATCAATGCCAATCAATGGCCGATGAGCAGGGTGTACGTATCGCAGGGCGCGGACTTTATCACAGCGTGGTCCTTGTCCTTCAGACCTGTGACGATCTGCCGCCCGCGGATCAACGAGATCGGCAGGTTCGTGCAACCCTGATCGGAAACACTCTGTTAAGATTCGCCATCCTCATTTTCAAGTCATGCCAGTGGGCCTTCGGGCTATCGCTGGTGTTGTCGTTTTCTGGAGTTGTGCATGCTGTTGCCCATCCTTCTGTTGTCTGCCGCCGGTTTCACGGTACTGACCACGGAATTCGTCATCGTCGGCCTATTGCCGGCGATCGCTCGAGACCTTGAAGTCAGCATCCCCCAGGCGGGTTTGCTGGTGACCTTGTTCGCGTTTACGGTCGCCGCATTCGGGCCATTCCTGACCGCGTATTTCGCAAGGTTCGAGCGCCGAAAATTGTTCATCTCGGTGCTGATCATGTTTGGCTTGGCCAACACCCTGGCGGCGTTTGCGCCGAACATCTGGGTGATGTCCGTCGCCCGGTTGATCCCCGCGTTGGGGCTGCCGGTGTTCTGGGCGCTGGCCAGTGAAACCGCGGTGGACATTGTCGGCCCGGACTACGCCGGTCGTGCCATCGCCAAGATCGGTTTCGGGATTGTCTGCGCTACGGTGTTCGGCATTCCGGTGGGCACACTGATCTCCGATGCGTTCGGCTGGCGCAGTGCCTTCGGCATTCTGGCGGTGATCGCGTTTGCCAAGGCGCTGTTGCTGTTTATCTACCTGCCGAAAACCAATCTGCATCAGCATCAGGTGAGCTTTCGTTCGCAGTTCAGAATCCTGCGCAGCCCGCTGATGGTGGGGCATGTGCTGCTGTCGGTCCTGGTGTTCAGCGGCATGTTTACCGCCTACACCTATCTGGCGGACATTCTTGAGCGCCTGGCCGGTTTCAACGGCACGGTGGTCGGCTGGTGCCTGATGGGCTTCGGCGCGGTCGGCTTGATCGGTAACTCGCTGGGCGGCCGTGCGGTGGATCGTCATCCGTTGATCGCCTCGATGATGTTCTGCGCGTTCATGATCGCCGGCCTGGTGGCGCTGGTGCCGAACATTCATTCGCCGCTGGGTCTGGCCGCGGCGATGGGGATCTGGGGCGTGACCCAGGCGGCGTTGTTCCTGGTCAGCCATGTGCGCTTGATGAAGGCTGCACCCGAAGCGCCGGCGTTCGCGGCATCGCTGAACATTGCCGGGGCTAACCTGGGGATCGGCCTGGGCGCGATGATCGGCGGCAGGGTCATCGACGGTGTAGGCCTACAAGGTCTTGGTTTCGCGGCGGCCGCGTTTATCCTCGCCTCGATCCTCCTGGCCATCGCGCTGATGACCTTCAAGCCCCGCGAAGTCTGCGCCTGACACCTCACATCTCGGTGAACAGCTGGCGTCGGGCACCTTCGGTAATGGCGACAATGCCGGGGTGCTTGACCTTGCGTTCCACCGAAATGGCGTAGAACGACTCGGTCACCGCGTCGGTCTGGCCAATCAGTTCCACGCCGTATTGGCGTATCACTTCATCGGCAATCACGCTTGGGCCGATGAAGATCCCGCTGCCGGATTGGCCGAAAGCCTGCATCAAGGCGCTGTCATCGAACTCGCCGACGATGCGCGGCTGGATCTGCTGCTCGGCAAACCAGCGCTGCAAGCGACTGCGCACCACGGTCTCCGGTCCTGGAATCAGCAGCGGTGCGCCGTGCAGGCCGCGGGGGAAATCCTGACCGTATTGCGCCGCCAGTCCAGCAGTGGCGAAGAAGCTGATCCCGCATTCCCCGAGTTTCTGGCTGTAGCCCTTGATGTCCAGGTGCGAGGGCATCGGGCTGTCGGAAATCACCAGGTCGAGCCGCTGGATCGCCAGGTCGGCGAGCAGGCGTTCCAGTTTGTCTTCGCGACAAGTGATGCGCAGCGGCTCGCTCAATTCCATGGTCGGCGCAATCAGGCGATAGACGATGGATTTGGGCACCACATCGGCCACGCCTACCCGAAACAGAATCTGTTGCTCGTTGGGCTGGGCTCGCAGCATCAGCTCCAGTTCGCCGCCCAACTGGAACATTTGCTCGGCGTAGGGCAGGGTCTGACGACCGGCTTCGGTGAGTTCCAGCTGCCGGCCGACCCGCCGAAAAAGCTCGATGCCATAGGTTTGTTCGAGCAGGGAAATCTGCCCGCTGATGGTCTGCGGCGTCAGATTCAGCTGCTCGCAGGCGCGCACGATGCTGCCGGTCTTGGCCACCACCCAGAAGTAATGTAGCTGTCGATAGTTGAGCATGACGACCTACAGTTCGTTAAACCCGAAGTATAGCCGCTAAAAATACGAATTTTCCTGAAGTGTTTGCCTCCCTAGAATGCCCCGCTATCGACGGGTGGCCTTTTCGCCCTGTCTGTTCTATCGAGGAAAGCATCATGAAGCTTAAAACCACGGCACTGCTGATCACGTCTTTACTGGTATTGGCCGGTTGTGACCAGGCCGAAAAAAGCGCTCAGCAACTGATGGGCAAGGCTGCCGAAACCGCCAAACAAGCGATCGACGATACCCACAAAGCCGCAGAGCAAGCGATCAGCGATGCCACGGGTGGTCTGATCAGCAAGAAAGAACAATCGGCCAAGGAAACGGACAAAACCGAATCTTCGTCCCAGGAAATCTAAACCGTCTTAAACGAGTCAGGACTGACCCATGGAATACCTTTTAGAACTTGCTGCAAGCCCCACTGCCTGGGTCGCCCTGGCTACATTGATCGTGATGGAAATCGTGCTCGGCATCGATAACCTGATCTTCATTTCGATCCTGACCAACAAACTGCCCGAGCAGCACCGGCAGAAGGCGCGGCGCATTGGTATCGGCATGGCGCTGATCCTGCGACTGGCGCTGCTGAGCACCATCGCGTTCATCGTCCAGTTGACTGAGCCTGTGATCGATATCTTCGGCCAGACGTTCTCCTGGAAGGACATGATCCTGATCGCCGGCGGCCTGTTCCTGTTGTGGAAGGCGACCACCGAGATCCATCACAGCATGGACCCGGCGCCGGATGATCCAACGTCGGCCACCTCGACCGTGACCCTGGGCTTCGCTGCCGCTATCGGTCAGATCCTGATGCTGGACATGGTGTTCTCCATCGACAGCATCATTACCGCTGTCGGCATGACCGAACACTTGCCGATCATGATCATCGCGGTGGTGGTGTCGGTACTGGTGATGTTGCTGGCGGCTGACCCTCTGGCCAAGTTCATCAACGACAACCCGACAGTGGTGATGCTGGCGCTGGGCTTCCTGATCATGATCGGCATGACGCTGATCGCCGAAGGCTTCGGCGCCCATGTACCGAAAGGCTACGTGTATGCAGCCATGGCGTTCTCGGCGACGATCGAGAGTTTGAACATGATGTCACGGCGGGCGAAGCAGAAGCGTTTAGCCGCTGAAGCTTAACTCGCGTCAAACGAAACGGGCGCCTGCGCTCGAAAGAGCCCAGGCGGCCGTTTTTGTTTGGATACGTAAGGGGGGCGGTCAGTGCGCGGCAGCGTGCTGTTCAGTGGTTTTATCGGGTTTCGCCATTGGCGCCGACTGAACCGGATGATGGTGCCGACGGGTAATGCGCAGGACTCCCCATAACATGGCGGCGGCAACGGCCAGCCAGCCAGAAATCAACATCACAATGGTCATCGCCAGGCTCATCAGTGCCTCCTCTTCGCCCTGCTGCGGGCACACACTCTTTGCACATGACAGTCTAGTCGCTGCTGTGTTTCAGACTATTGACCAAAGGTCGGCTGTCACCAATCAGTTCGCTCTATCGAATGCCATCATCTGCCGCTTAAGGCTATACCGCTGCCGCGCGGCGTCCTATGATCGACGGCCAAGCCGGGAGCGCGGATGCCTGGCGTCTAAATCAAGAGAGTGATGATGGTGCGGGTATTTTCTCGAGTTCGGTCTTTAGTGCTGGTCGTTGGCTGCGTTGCCGGTCTGGCGGGTTGCGCGGGGAGTGTGGCACCGGAAATCAAGCGGCTGCCGGAGCGCGTCGAGCTCAGTGGCACGTTCTACCGTGGCGTGGCGAATCAAAGTGGGCCGCAAGTGCTGGCCAGCATGTTGTCCCAGCAAGGCATTGTGATAACGCCAGGGTTGCTCGAAAAACCGTTGCATTTGCCGGGTGCCGAAGCCCAGTTGCAGCAGAACATGCAGAACCTCGCTCGCGAGTACGGCATGGTCGTCTATCCCCTCGACAGCAATCTGCCGGCACTATTGACCCAGGTTGCGGCCGGTTACCCGGTCATGGTGCGTTTCACCGAAGGCTCGGCGTTCTGGGCTGAACCGCGTTACGCCATTCTTGCCGGGTACAACCGCCAGAAGCAGACCGTGCTGCTGCGCTCGGGCATGAACCGTCGAGAGTTGATGGGCTTCGGTTCGTTTGAAGCGGCGCTCAAGGATGCCGGTGGCTGGGCCGTGCTGATCCAGAAGCCGAATCAATTGCCGGCCAATGTCGATCAACAGCGATGGCTCAAGGCCGCGAACGACCTTGCTCAGGCAGGTCAGGAGCAGGCAGCCGCCAGGGCGAAGAAAGCGCTGAGCGCGCAATAAGTCCGTTCGTCATTTGCCGGGCACCCTTGCACTTTGCCGACTTCTAATGAAATAGGGCCCGGATTTCTCCGGGCCGGATTCAAAGGAGGCGCCCATGGCACATTCCAAGACCCCTGTCGGCCCGCATTCGTCTGAGCATTCTTCGGGTGATGAGTTGGGGTTCGATCCCGATTCACCGGACCTCGCCGATCCTCAGGTCGACCCCATCGGACCTGCCAAGGCACCCAGGGATGTGAAGCCGGGCGACAATCCCAAGGCTCCCGCGAAGCCTTACGATCCACTCGCCGATCTGAAACCCTGAGCCTGAGTGAGGTGCGTATGTCTACCGATTCGAGTTTCAACGACAAACGTCCGGACAGCGTTCCAACCACGCCTGAAAAAGACATCGACCCTGTGATGGATCCGAACGATCCATTGAGGGATCCCTTGGCGCGTCCGATGGTAGTGCCAACGGAACATCCCCACGGCACGAGAGATCCGAGTGCCGGGGATGGCATTCCGGATGACGACCAGATGCCGTTGCCCAATGATTAACGCTGGACGGAAAAAAGCCCCGAACAATCGGGGCTTACTTTTACCTGTTGTTTATTTCGACGCTTCAACCACGCTGCTCTGACGATGCTTGAGATTCTTGTCGGATTTGTACTGCAAGGCTACAGATGGCACGTTGGTGCCCCTGCCGGTTTCAACCCAGCTGCGAATACGGCTGGCATCGGCAAAGTGTGTGTACTTGCCAAAGGCGTCGAGGATGACCAGCGCAACCGGGCGATTGCCCATGCTGGTGACCAGCACCAGGCAGTGACCGGCTTCGTTGGTGAAGCCGGTTTTCGTCAGCTTGATGTCCCAGTTCGGCTTGTTGACCAAGTGGTCGGTATTACGGAAACCCAGGCTGTAGTTGGGTTTACGGAACGAGACGGTTTTTTGCTTGGTCGTACTCAGTTCAGTCAGTAGCGGGTATTTGTGCGCAGCGATCAGCAGTTTGCTCAGGTCGCGGGCTGTGGACACGTTGCGAGGGGAGAGGCCGGTGGGTTCGACGAAGTGTGTACTGGTCATGCCCAGTGCTTTTGCTTTGGCATTCATTGCGGCAATAAACGCGACGTAGCCACCTGGATAATGATGGGCCAGGCTGGCAGCCGCGCGATTTTCCGAGGACATCAGGGCAATCAGCAGCATTTCCCTGCGCGGCAATTCGCTTTTGAGTTTCACCCGGGAGAACACGCCTTTCATTTCCGGCGTGTCGCTGATGTTGATCGACAGGTATTCGTCCATGTTCTGTCTGGCTTCAACCACGATCAGCCCAGTCATCAACTTGCTGACGGAAGCGATCGGCTTAACCACGTCAGGATTACTGGCATAGATGATTTTGTTGGTCTGCAGATCCATCAGCAATGCGCTGCTGGAAGCGAGCTTCAGTGTTGACGTATCTCGCGGCGCTGAAGTGGTGTCGGCAGCGTTGACGGTTGGCGTGGTGAAAGTCCCGGTAAATGCAAAAAATAGGCTCAGGATGGAAAGACGGATTTTCACGCTGGCAGACTCGTTAGGTGTGGATAAACCGTTCTGTAACGGGTTGTTTCTTTAAAAACGACGCATTTTAGGAGTATGGCTGAAGAACTGTCGATGGTTGATCAATGAACAGGTCAAAGTCCTTGAAAACCCCTACAACCTGTAGGTTTCCGGCGAGCGGTAGTGTTTTAAATCCAGGCAAAAAGAACCCCGCCAATGGCGGGGTTCCTTTGTTCGTCGCAGCAATGAAGTTGCGAACTCAGCTGTGCAGTGTTTCGGCTGCGTACAGCGTGTTTTCCAGCAGGCAAGCGCGCGTCATCGGGCCAACGCCACCCGGGACCGGAGTGATCCAGCCAGCGCGGGGCAGGGCGGTGTCGTAGATCACGTCGCCAACCAGTTTGCCGTCTTCCTGGCGGTTGATGCCGACGTCGATCACGATTGCGCCTTCCTTGATCCACTCACCCTTTACCAGCCCCGGCTTGCCGGCAGCGACCACCACCAGATCGGCACGACCGACGTGGCCTGCCAGATCCTTGGTGAAGCGGTGGGTGACGGTCACAGTGCAGCCAGCCAGCAGCAATTCCATTGCCATCGGGCGGCCAACAATGTTGGAAGCCCCGACAACCACTGCGTCCATCCCGTAGAGATCGACACCAGTGCTTTCCAGCAGCGTCATGATCCCTTTAGGGGTGCACGGACGCAGCAGTGGAATGCGCTGGGCAAGGCGGCCGACGTTATAAGGGTGGAAACCGTCGACGTCCTTGTCTGGACGAATGCGTTCCAGCAATTTGGAGGCGTCCAGGTGTTCAGGTAAAGGCAGCTGAAGCAGAACGCCATCAATCGCCGGATCGTCGTTCAGGCGATCGATCAGATCGGTCAGTGCTTCTTGAGTGGTTTCGGAAGGCAGGTCGTAGGCTTGGGAAATGAAGCCGACCTCTTCACAGTCTTTACGCTTGTGCGAGACATAAACCTGAGAGGCGGGATCGCTGCCGACCAGGATCACCGCGAGACCGGGCGTGCGCAGACCTTGCTGGCGACGCTCGTTGACGCGTTTGGCGATCTGCTGGCGCAGGCTGGCGGCGATCGATTTGCCGTCGATTAGTTGTGCAGTCATTGCGCGTGATTAACCATCGAGAGGGGAAAAAAAGAGAACGCATTCTCGCATGTCATGAGGTGAGGGCAAAGGCGCTTGGTCTGCAAATTCCCCTAACCCCTTTAATTAAATGAATTTTTTTTAAAAAAGAGTTGACGACCTTCAGGGTCACCTATAACATTCGTCGCACTTGTCGGGCACAGCCTAGCACTGGTTAAGAAGGTCGAGCAGAGTTGATGTTTGATTCGGTGAGACTGAAAGCACTTAGTTTGTAATCGTCCAAGAATACAGATTAACAAGGCGCCCGTAGCTCAGCTGGATAGAGCATCCGCCTTCTAAGCGGATGGTCGCAGGTTCGAGTCCTGCCGGGTGCGCCATTAGGCAGCTTTGGCACAAGTAACGCAACATGGCAATATGGTGGGCGTAGCTCAGTTGGTAGAGCACGGGATTGTGACTCCCGTTGTCGAGGGTTCGATCCCCTTCGTCCACCCCATATTTAGAAAGGCGCCAGATTAACAGTCTGGCGCCTTTGCTTTAAAAGCTTGATGCGGATGTGGTGGAATTGGTAGACACACTGGATTTAGGTTCCAGCGCCGCAAGGTGTGAGAGTTCGAGTCTCTCCGTCCGCACCATTTACAAGTAGCTATTTAATAGCAGAAAACGGCGCAGCACCTGAAAAGGGCTGCGCCGTTTTTGTTTCAGAAGTCTGAATTTTCAAAGCGGCCGCAAGTTCTGGGTCGAGAGGGCGGCTAGGATCGTCGAATTTATGTTTCTCGATGATGCTGTTTCGCCCGTTGGTCCCCTTGTGGGGTCGACTGTCAGGGATGGATTGCCGATGCCTTCTATATATAGAAGGATTGGTGCAGAGCCCTGGCATGATTGGCTGTGTTTGCTAACAGGGCGCGGCACAACCGTTTGTCCCCGCCTATAAATTGCCTGCTGCTTTTTTACCCGTTTTCAGTAGGGTGACTTCTTGAGTTTGACCCACTAGAATGCATGCCCTTGATTCTGGGGTCGGAAACGGCCGGCTAACGTCTGTGCAACGAGGAATATCCATGCAAGTTTCTGTTGAAAATACTTCTGCTCTTGAGCGCCGCATGAGCATCACCGTGCCGGCTGAGCGCATCGAGAGCCAGGTCAACAAGCGTCTGCAGCAGACCGCCCAAAAGGCCAAGATTGCTGGCTTCCGTCCAGGCAAAGTGCCAATGAGCGAAATCAAGCGCCGTTTTGGTGCTGATGCGCGTCAGGAAGCGGTCGGTGACGTGATCCAGTCCTCTTTCTACGAAGCTGTCGTTGAGCAGAAGCTGAACCCGGCTGGCGCTCCTTCGATCGAGCCGAAATCGCTGGAAGCTGGCAAAGACCTGGAATACGTCGCGATTTTCGAAGTGTTCCCTGAGTTCACCGTTGCCGGTTTCGAAGGTATCGCGGTTGAGCGCCTGAGCGCTGACGTGGCTGATGCCGATCTGGACAAAATGCTGGAAGTGCTGCGCAAGCAGAACACTCGTTTCGAAGTGGCCGATCGCGCTGCTCAAACCGAAGACCAGTTGAACATCGATTTCGTTGGCAAGGTCGATGGTGAAGTGTTCGCTGGCGGTTCCGCCAAAGGTACTCAGCTGGTTCTGGGTTCCGGCCGCATGATTCCTGGTTTTGAAGACGGTCTGGTTGGTGCTAAAGCCGGCGAAGAGCGCGTTCTGAACCTGACTTTCCCAGAGGACTATCAGAACCTCGACCTGGCAGGCAAAACCGCTGAGTTCACCGTAACCGTGAACACTGTTTCCGAGCCAAAGCTGCCAGAACTGAACGAAGAATTCTTCGCTCAATTCGGCATCAAGGAAACGGGTCTGGAAGGCTTCCGCACTGAAGTTCGCAAGAACATGGAGCGTGAACTGCGCCAGGCGATCAAATCCAAGGTCAAGAATCAGGTAATGGACGGTCTGCTGGCCACCAACCCGATCGAAGTGCCGAAGGCTCTGCTGTCCAACGAAGTTGACCGTCTGCGCGTGCAGGCTGTTCAGCAGTTCGGTGGCAACATCAAGCCTGAGCAACTGCCAGCCGAGCTGTTCGAAGAACAAGCCAAGCGTCGCGTCGTGCTGGGTCTGATCGTGGCTGAAGTGGTCAAGCAATTCGACCTCAAGCCTGACGAAGCCCGCGTTCGTGAAATGATTCAGGAAATGGCTTCGGCTTACCAGGAGCCTGAGCAGGTTGTGTCCTGGTACTACAAGAACGACCAGCAACTGAACGAAGTTCGTTCGGTTGTGCTGGAAGAGCAAGTTGTGGATACTGTTCTGCAGAAAGCTAGCGTGACCGACAAATCGGTCTCTTACGAAGAAGCAGTCAAGCCGGTAGAAGCTCCACAAGCCGACTGATCGTTTTTGCGGTAAGAAGCACACACCATAAGCCAGCCTTCGTGCTGGCTTATGCGTATTCAAGACATAACTATTTGGGAGTGACTGCAGAGCATGTTCCGTAATTCGTATATTCAGCAGAACTCTGATATCCAGGCCGCAGGCGGCCTGGTCCCGATGGTTGTCGAGCAGTCAGCTCGTGGCGAGCGCGCCTATGACATCTATTCGCGCCTTCTCAAGGAGCGAGTGATCTTTCTGGTTGGTCCGGTAGAGGACTACATGGCCAACCTGATCTGTGCGCAATTGCTGTTCCTTGAAGCGGAAAACCCGGACAAGGACATCCATCTCTATATCAACTCCCCGGGCGGTTCGGTAACGGCGGGCATGTCGATTTATGACACCATGCAGTTCATCAAGCCAAACGTGTCGACCACCTGTATCGGTCAAGCGTGCAGCATGGGCGCGTTCCTGCTGACCGCCGGTGCCCAGGGCAAGCGTTATTGCCTGCCGAACTCGCGTGTGATGATTCACCAGCCACTGGGCGGTTTCCAGGGCCAGGCTTCGGATATCGAAATCCATGCCAAGGAAATCCTCTTCATTCGTGAGCGTCTCAACACGCTGATGGCCAAGCATAGCGGGCGCACTCTTGAAGAAATCGAGCGCGATACCAACCGCGATAATTTCATGAGTGCAGAAGCCGCGCGTGAATACGGGTTGATCGATGAAGTGATCAATCAGCGCCCCGCTTAAAATAAGCAGCTCAAAATAGGGTTGGTCGGCGCGTCCGATCACCAGCGGGCTTGAAAAAGCCCGCAATAGCCTTCATCTTGTGTTGCAAGCCTATCGGATTTGGATCGAACGAATGACTGACACCCGCAACGGCGAGGACAACGGCAAGCTGCTCTATTGCTCCTTCTGTGGCAAAAGCCAGCATGAAGTGCGCAAATTGATTGCCGGCCCCTCGGTCTTTATCTGCGACGAGTGCGTCGACCTGTGCAATGACATCATCCGTGAGGAGGTGCAGGAAGCCCAGGCCGAAAGCAGCGCGCATAAATTGCCTTCGCCTAAAGAAATCAGCGGCATCCTTGATCAGTACGTAATTGGTCAGGAGCGTGCGAAAAAGGTTTTGGCCGTAGCGGTGTACAACCACTACAAGCGCCTGAACCAGCGTGACAAAAAGAATGACGATGTCGAACTCGGCAAGAGCAACATCTTGCTGATCGGCCCGACAGGCTCGGGTAAAACCCTGCTTGCTGAAACACTGGCTCGCTTGCTGAACGTTCCGTTCACCATCGCCGACGCAACCACCCTCACCGAGGCAGGTTACGTGGGTGAAGATGTCGAAAACATCATTCAGAAGCTCCTGCAGAAGTGCGATTACGATGTAGAAAAGGCCCAAATGGGTATTGTCTACATCGATGAGATCGACAAGATCTCGCGCAAGTCTGACAACCCGTCGATCACCCGGGACGTTTCCGGTGAAGGCGTGCAGCAGGCCCTGCTCAAGTTGATCGAAGGCACGGTCGCTTCCGTCCCGCCTCAAGGTGGTCGCAAGCATCCGCAACAGGAATTCCTTCAGGTCGACACCCGTAACATCCTGTTCATCTGCGGTGGTGCGTTCTCCGGTCTGGAAAAGGTTATTCAAAACCGTTCCACCAAGGGCGGTATCGGTTTCAACGCGGAAGTGCGCAGCAAGGAAGAAGGCAAGAAAGTCGGTGAGTCCCTGCGTGAAGTCGAGCCTGACGATCTGGTCAAGTTCGGTCTGATCCCGGAGTTCGTCGGTCGTCTGCCGGTACTTGCCACGCTGGACGAGCTTGATGAGGCTGCGTTGATGCAGATTCTCACCGAGCCAAAAAATGCCCTGACCAAACAGTATGCCAAGCTGTTCGAGATGGAAGGTGTGGATCTGGAATTCCGGGCCGACGCTCTGAAATCGGTCGCCAAACGTGCCCTGGAACGTAAAACCGGTGCCCGTGGACTGCGTTCGATTCTCGAAGGTGTATTGCTCGACACTATGTATGAAATCCCCTCGCAGTCCGAGGTGAGTAAAGTAGTGATCGACGAAAGCGTTATAGAAGGCAAGTCCAAGCCACTGTATATCTACGAAAACAGTGAGCCGGCTGCCAAGGCAGCGCCAGACGCCTAAGCGTCCAGCTGCTGTAATAAAGAAGGGGCCTTCGGGCCCCTTTGCTTTTAGCGCGTTTTAACACCTTCTTTAAGCTTGTTTTTTTTGAAGGTAGCCCCCATCTTGGTTTCAAGCTCACTTCCATCTGTTTACGGCCTTATGGCCGCCGTAGAGGCGAAATCATGAAGACAACCATCGAATTGCCTCTCCTGCCATTGCGTGATGTTGTGGTTTATCCGCACATGGTTATCCCGCTGTTCGTGGGGCGTGAGAAATCCATCGAAGCCCTCGAGGCAGCGATGACGGGCGACAAGCAGATCCTTCTGCTGGCTCAGAGAAACCCTGCTGACGACGATCCCGGTGAAGAAGCACTTTATCGTGTAGGTACCATTGCTACCGTTCTGCAGCTGCTCAAGCTGCCTGACGGCACGGTCAAGGTTTTGGTTGAAGGTGAGCAGCGGGGCGCCGTTGAGCGCTTCAGCGAAGTGGACGGCCACTGCCGTGCCGAAGTCTCATTGATCGACGAAGTCGACGCGCCAGAGCGCGAGTCGGAAGTGTTCGTACGCAGCCTGCTGGCTCAGTTCGAACAATATGTGCAGTTGGGCAAGAAAGTCCCCGCTGAAGTCCTGTCGTCTCTAAACAGCATTGACGAACCAGGCCGCCTGGTCGACACCATGGCCGCACACATGGCCCTGAAGATCGAGCAGAAGCAGGAAATCCTCGAAATCATTGATTTGTCGGCCCGGGTCGAGCACGTTCTGGCGTTGCTGGATGCCGAGATCGACCTGCTGCAAGTCGAAAAACGCATTCGTGGTCGCGTCAAAAAACAAATGGAGCGCAGCCAGCGCGAGTACTACCTGAATGAGCAGATGAAGGCCATTCAGAAAGAGCTCGGCGACAGCGACGAAGGCCACAACGAAATCGAAGAGCTGAAAAAGCGCATCGATGCCGCCGGTTTGCCGAAAGACGCCTTGGCCAAAGCCCAGGGTGAACTGAACAAGTTAAAACAAATGTCGCCAATGTCTGCGGAAGCGACCGTGGTGCGCTCGTATATCGACTGGCTGGTTCAGGTGCCATGGAAGGCGCAGAGCAAAGTGCGCCTGGACCTGGCGCGCGCCGAAGACATTCTCGATGCAGACCACTATGGTCTGGAAGAAGTCAAAGAGCGGATCCTCGAATATCTCGCCGTGCAAAAACGAGTGAAGAAAATTCGTGGTCCGGTGTTGTGCCTGGTCGGTCCTCCCGGGGTGGGTAAAACCTCTCTGGCGGAGTCGATTGCTCACGCCACCAACCGCAAATTCGTGCGCATGGCCCTCGGTGGCGTGCGTGATGAAGCGGAAATTCGTGGTCATCGCCGTACCTATATCGGTTCGATGCCAGGAAGATTGATTCAAAAGATGACAAAAGTGGGCGTCCGCAACCCGCTGTTCCTGCTCGATGAAATCGACAAAATGGGCAGCGACATGCGTGGCGATCCGGCATCGGCGTTGCTGGAAGTGCTCGATCCTGAGCAGAACCACAACTTCAACGATCACTATCTGGAAGTCGACTACGACCTGTCCGATGTGATGTTCCTTTGCACCTCGAACTCCATGAATATTCCACCCGCCTTGCTGGACCGGATGGAAGTGATTCGTCTGCCGGGTTACACCGAAGACGAAAAGATCAACATTGCCGTCAAGTACCTCTCGCCAAAGCAGATTGCTGCCAACGGCTTGAAGAAAGGCGAGCTGGAATTCGACGCTGAAGCGATCCGCGACATCATCCGTTACTACACCCGCGAAGCCGGTGTACGTGGTCTGGAGCGCCAGATTGCCAAGGTTTGCCGCAAGGCGGTCAAAGAGCACGCGATGGAAAAACGCTTCTCGGTGAAGGTCACTGCCGAGATGCTCGAACACTTCCTGGGCGTGCGCAAATTCCGCTACGGTCTGGCCGAATCTCAGGATCAGATCGGTCAGGTAACCGGGTTGGCATGGACTCAAGTGGGCGGCGAATTGCTGACCATCGAAGCCGCTGTCGTGCCGGGTAAAGGCCAGTTGATCAAGACCGGTTCCCTGGGTGACGTCATGGTCGAATCGATCACTGCGGCCCTGACCGTTGTTCGCAGTCGTGCGAAGAGCCTGGGGATTCCCCTGGACTTCCACGAGAAGCGCGACACGCACATCCACATGCCGGAAGGGGCAACCCCGAAGGACGGCCCTAGCGCCGGTGTGGGCATGTGCACGGCTCTGGTGTCGGCATTGACCGGGATTCCTGTGCGCGCGGACGTCGCCATGACTGGCGAAATTACGCTACGTGGCCAGGTGCTGGCGATTGGTGGTTTGAAAGAAAAACTGCTCGCAGCTCACCGTGGAGGAATCAAGACGGTGATCATTCCTGAAGAGAACGTACGCGATCTGAAGGAAATTCCTGACAACATCAAGCAAGATCTGCAGATTAAACCGGTTAAATGGATTGACGAGGTCCTGCAAATTGCGCTGCAATACGCGCCGGAGCCCTTGCCAGATGTAGCTCCAGAGATAGTTGCAAAGGATGAAAAACGCGAGTCTGACTCTAAGGAAAGAATTAGCACGCATTAGTACGCATTTGCCTGGGTGGCTTGTTGACAGCTTTTTAGAGCCCTTGTTATAAAGCGGCTCTTAAGTGTCTGTAGGCCATTCAGCACTCGTTTTTGCTTTCACCAAAAAACTTAGAATCATACTCAAATAGATATAAGGGGACTTAGAGTGAACAAGTCGGAACTGATTGATGCTATCGCTGCATCCGCTGATATCCCGAAAGCTGCTGCTGGCCGTGCGCTGGACGCTGTAATCGAATCCGTCACTGGCGCTCTCAAGGCTGGCGACTCTGTTGTTCTGGTTGGTTTCGGTACTTTCTCCGTAACCGATCGTCCAGCTCGCATTGGTCGTAACCCACAGACCGGTAAGACGCTGGAAATCGCAGCAGCCAAAAAACCAGGTTTCAAAGCCGGTAAAGCACTGAAAGAAGCTGTCAACTAAGTTCGATTCAGGTTTTTGCCTATCCGGGTCGGGGTCATGCCTGACCTGGCAGCGGAGCGGTAGTCCAGTCGGCGAGTCGCCGATCCGAGACGCCGAGGCTCGCACGTTCGAGTCATCGGTCCGCTCCGCCAGTTACGAGAAGGCGCATCCTCGGATGCGCCTTTCTTCTATCCGGATTCTACCCACGCTCCACGGTTGCCTAATTTTGAAGTTCAACCGTTTCTGGGGGACGCATGCTGCAGAATATCAGGGACAATTCACAAGGCTGGATTGCCAAGACCATTATCGGGATCATCGTTGTACTGATGGCTTTCACCGGTATCGAGGCCATTTTTCAGGCGACGACCAACAGCCAGGATGCGGCCAAGGTCAATGGTGAAGAAATCAGCCAGAACGAGCTGAGCCAGGCGGTCGATATGCAACGCCGTCAGCTCATGCAACAGCTGGGCAAGGATTTCGATGCTTCCTTGCTCGACGAAAAAATGCTGCGCGAATCGGCCCTCAAAGGCCTGATCGATCGCAAGCTGCTGCTGCAAGGCGCAGAAAACTCGAAGTTCGCTTTTTCCGAAACTGCTTTGGACCAGGTGATCCTGCAAACGCCTGAATTCCAGGTTGATGGCAAGTTCAGCCCAGAGCGTTTCGACCAGGTTATTCGCCAACTCGGCTACAGCCGCATGCAGTTCCGCCAGATGCTGGCTCAGGAAATGCTGATCGGTCAGTTGCGCGCGGGCCTGGCAGGCAGTGGTTTCGTTACCGACGCACAGGTTCTGGCATTCGCCCGTCTGGAAAAACAGACCCGCGATTTCGCTTCGCTGAACGTCAAGGCTGACCCGGCGGCGGTGAAGCTGACCGACGATGAAGTCAAAGCCTATTACGACGAACACGCCAAGGAATTCATGACGCCGGATCAGGTGGTCATTGATTACGTGGAGTTGAAGAAGGCTTCCTTCTTTGATCAGGTCAGCGTCAAGGACGAAGACTTGCAAGCGGCGTATCAGAAAGAAATCGCGAACCTGTCGGAACAACGTCGGGCCGCGCACATTCTGATCGAAGTGAACGACAAGGTGACCGAAGCGCAAGCCAAGGCCAAGATCGAAGAGATCCAGGCACGTCTGGCAAAAGGCGAGAAGTTCGAAGCCCTGGCCAAGGAGTTCTCCCAGGATCCTGGTTCGGCGAGCAACGGCGGTGACCTTGGCTATGCCGGTCCTGGCGTCTACGATCCAGCCTTTGAAACAGCGCTGTATGCGCTGGCCAAGGATCAGGTTTCGGCGCCGATCCGTACTGACTTCGGTTTCCACCTGATCAAGCTGTTGGGCGTGGAGGCACCTGAAGTGCCGACGTTCGCCAGCCTGAAAGACAAGCTGACCCGTGAGCTGAAAACCCAGCAGGTCGAGCAGCGTTTCGTCGAGGCGACCAAGCAACTCGAAGACTCGTCGTTCGAAGCCTCCGATCTGGCTCAGCCGGCGCAGGACCTGAAGCTCACTGTGCATACGTCCAAACCGTTCGGCCGTGAAGGTGGCGAAGGTGTTGCGGCCAACCGTGCCGTGATCACTGCAGCGTTCAGTCCTGAAGTGTTGGATGAGGGTGCCAACAGCACCGCCATCGAGCTCGATCCGGAAACCGTGATCGTGCTGCGCGCCAAGGAGCACCTGAAGCCTGCGCAACTGCCGCTGGAAAGCGTCGCTGCCAGTATTCGCGTGCAACTGACCAAGGAGCACGCCAGTGCTGCCGCCAAGACCAAGGCTGAAGAGCTGATTGTCAGCCTGCGCGAAGGCAAGACTCCGCTGGACAAGGCGATCGACGGTCAGAGCTGGAAAGTGACCCAGGCCGCTACTCGTGGCCAGGAAGGGGTTGACCCAACCGTGCTGCAGGCACTGTTCCGCATGCCGAAGCCCGTCGCCAAGGACAAGCCGACCTTCAGCAACGTGACTCTGGCTGATGGCAGCCTGGTGATTGTGCGTCTGGACGGCGTGAACGAAGCGGCTGCGCCGACCGAAGAAGAGAAGGCTCAATACCGTCGCTTCCTCGCTTCGCGCATTGGCCAGCAAGACTTTGCGGCCTACCGCAAACTTCTGGAAAGCCAGGCTGAGATCAAACGCTTCTGATGCCTGACTGAGTTTTGCGCTACACAAAGACCCCGGCCGAAAGGCTGGGGTTTTTTATGGGTGAAACGAAAGCAGCACGGGTTATCCGTCGCCTGAATAATTTACCGTGCGACTTTTTGCTGTAAATGACAGTCAGTAGACTTGTAACTGTTTTAAGACACTAATCGATACTCCGCTAAGCATCGATCTGTTGCACAATACGCCCCGGACCGTTTTCCTCAGGATGTTCAATGTTTAAATCAATTCCCATGCGTGTTGCAGGGCTGGCGTTGGTGCTGGCCGCCGCGGCCGGTTGCTCGTCGAAGAAAGCCCCTATCTACGAGCATGAGAACTTCGACGACTCCGGAACGTTTTCGCGCAGCTACCCGGTGACTGATGCGCAGACGTGCGAAGCCGCCCGTCGGGCGTTGCTCAGCCAGGGCTACATCATCACCAGCTCGGACCCGAAACTGGTCAGCGGACACAAAAGCTTCCAGCAGACCGGCGAGACCCACATGGAGATCAGCTTCAGTGTGGTCTGTGCCGATGACGGCAGTGAGGGGCGCCACGCGACCATGTTCGCCAACGCCTTGCAGGATCGTTATGCGCTGAAGAAGACCAACAACTCCGCCAGCGTTGGTGTGGGCGTGCTGGGTTCTGTGTCGATGCCGATCGGTTCGTCCGACGACTCGATGGTCAAGGTTGCCAGCGAAACCGTATCGTCACCCAAGTTCTACGAACGTTTCTTTACCTTGGTCGAATTGTTCCTGCCGCCGGAAGCGAAAAAAGCCGCGCACATCCAGGAAAAGCCGAAACCCGATCTCGGCGTGCCTGAAGCCAAGGCCGCACCGGCTCCGTTAGCGCCGACCCCGGCACCTGCGGCAGAACCCGTGCCGGCGCCTGCTGAAGCTGCTCCAGCAGCCTCTGAGCCTGTGGCACCGCCGCCTGAAGCTGCTCCGATTGCTCCGGCCGACAACGCCGAGCCGGCATCGACCACGGAAACGGTCACTCCACCGCCCCAATCAAGCCTGCCGCCACCCACCGAGCCTATTTCGGCCATTCCTGTTTCAGGCCAGTAATCGTGCTCTGACGCTACGGGACCGGTTCAGACAAATCCGATCCCGTAGTGCGCTGTTAAATTGATCCGCGTCAACCAGGCCGTTGTCCTACAGCCTGTATCGAAAAAATCCTGTGATAAATTTCTGACCGCCTGCTACGTTTTATTAAGTAGCCGCTGGGCGGCGTGCCTGCGTCATTTTTCTTTCACGTGGGCACTTTATGCTCGGGGCGCTGGCCATTTATTCAGGCGTTTTTTTCAACGAGCCGCGGGAGATTCAAAATGGATGAGTATCAAGAAGAGCTGCTCGAGTATCAGGCGTTTGAACTGGATCCGCTGGAACCGGCCGAAGACGCTACCGAGCTATAAGCGTCAAGCGGATTGGCGATGACTGCGGCGAAACTCGCCGGGAGTCTGGCCGCTCCAGCGTTTGAAGGCCCGTTGAAAGGCTTCGGCCGAGGCAAAGCCCAGCAGGTAGGCGATTTCTCCGAACGCCAGTTCGGTATCGCGGATGTAGGTCATGGCCAGGTCGCGACGCGTGTCATTGAGGATCGCGCGAAATTGCGTGCCTTCCTCGGCGAGTTTGCGGCGCAAGGTCCAGGTTGGCAGTTTCAGGCGTGCCGCCACTTCTTCCAGGTCGGGTTCCCGGCCACCATTGAGCAATGGCCCCAGTAACTGAGTGATGCGTTCACGCAGGCTGCGGGTGCGTGTCAGTTGTTCCAGTTCTCGCTCACACAGTTGCAGCAAGTGTCGCCAGGTGCTCGGGCAGTGTTCCGGGTTGCGCTGGGCGAGGCTGGCAAGGCTCAAGCGCAGTTGATTGTGCTCGCAGCCAAACTGGATCGGGCAGTCGCCCAGCACTTCATACGCCGTTCGGTAATCCGGCTCTTCAAACTCGATCTCGATACGTTCGGCCCGCAATGGGGCAGGGCTGACGCTGGACAATTGCTGCAACCAGCCAGCGATGATCGAGTCCACCACGAAGCGGTTATAGGCGTTGTAGGGGCTGATGGAGTAAAACCGCAGCCATGCACCTTGGGCGTCTTCGTGAAAGCTCGATTGACCGCGATAGTTGGAGCCATATAAGGCTTCGAAGCGAATCAGGCAGCGCGCGGCTTCACGTACCGTCGGCGCCTGAGCGGCCGTGACCCCGGCCAGGCCGACCTGGCTCAGGCGACTGAGCTGGCCCATGCGCAAACCGAGTGCCGGGTCGTCGGTCAGTTGTATGGCGCTGTGGCCCAGGCGCATGTAACGCGGGATCGAGAGCCGAGCCCCCGCTTCGCTGAGGCGCGCGGCGTCGAGGCCGTATTGTTCGAGCAGCGGCTGAGGATCCACGCCATGGCTGCGCACGGCGTCGGCCAGGCTATGAACAAAGCCCACCGACAGATCGCCGAGGCGCATCGGCAACGGTTTCATCGGTTACAACCAGAGGTTCAGCAAACGCGCGCCACGGGCATTGCCGTCGACAAACTGCTGCCCATTGCTGCTGAGAAAACTTTGACCGGCGCTGCCCTGATCCCAGAACTGACCGCGCAGGAACACGCTCATGCCGGCGATTGCCTGGCTGCTGGGCGGTTGAGCGGTGAGTGTCAGGCGATGCCAGGCTTGGCCTTCGCTGAGTTCGCCGGCCTTGAGACTGACCGAGCCAGGCGTCGACAGCCCCTTGTAACCGCGCCACGGCTGGTCCCAGGTGCCGCGCCCGAGCACAAACGCCGGGACTGCGACGAACTGCGCACCCTGGCGGTCGAGCTTGCGGTAGTTGTCCGGATACCAGCTGTCGCTGCCGATCAGCACGCCCAGGCGTCCGGCCGGGGTATCGACGACGTTGAGCGTATGCTCGCCATTGGCGGCAATGACTTCATGTTCATCGAAAATCGGGTGCATCTGGCGCTGGGGTTGGCCGATCGGAGAGCCATCGCGACCGAATACCACGCTGCTGTTGTACAACGCGCCGCGGCCGATTTTCAGGGTGCCGTCGATGATGCTGGGCTCAGGTAGCACGATAGAACCCGCCACCAACGTCACGTGGAATTCTTTCGCCAGTCCACCAAACAGTGCCTGGTAGTCCTTGGCCATGCCTTTGGCCTTCATGCGCAGATGCGCGTCGTCCAGACGTTTGTCGCCCTCGGCGCTGATCAGTGCGCGGAGGAACTTCAGTGGGTTGCTGACCGCCAGCCAGTTCATGGCTTCCTTGAGCGTGGCGGCCTGGTACAGCTCATCTTTCTCGCCGCTGACCATCAACCAGGTGCCGACATGTTCGGGCAGGACGACGATGGTTTTTTCATTCAGCAGGCCCTGGTCCTGGGCCTTTTGCAAATAAGCCGCGAGCTTGCGGTGCAGGCGCTCGGGGCTTTGATAGTCGGTGGGAAACAGCTCGGGCTGGATGCCCAGCAGGTTGCCGCGATCGGCGGGTGTGCCTTGGTCGACCGCGAGGTTGATGCGCAGGTCCGACAGGTAATGACCCACCGGACGGTCCGCGGCCCACATGGCGTAGGTCGTAAGGGCGGCAATCAATGCCATGGAGAAGGTCAGGTACAGAAGTTTGCGCATGGGGAAACAGTCAACGGCCGTGTGCAGGATTCGCGACTAGGGTAGGGCGCATACCGGCGCTTGCCAAGGGGCGCTGCACATTTGGATCAATAAGTTGTCAGTTACGGTCATTGAGTGACAGCGGTGCGACTCTTAGTCTGTTCAACATGACTGACGGGGGCCGTAGAGCTCCTGCACTTTTTCCGTGATCGCTCGATGTGGAGTTACCGATGGCCGCCGCTCATTACCCGCACCTGTTGGCCCCGCTGGACCTGGGTTTTACCACGTTGCGCAATCGTACCCTGATGGGTTCGATGCACACCGGTCTTGAGGAAAAGCCCGGTGGTTTCGAGCGCATGGCGGCGTACTTCGCCGAACGTGCCCGTGGAGGCGTCGGCCTGATGGTCACTGGCGGTATCGGCCCGAACGACGAAGGCGGGGTGTACTCCGGCGCAGCCAAACTGACCACCGAGGAAGAAGCGCTCAAGCACCGGATCGTCACCCGCGCGGTGCATGAGGCGGGCGGCAAGATCTGCATGCAGATCCTTCACGCCGGGCGTTATGCCTACAGCCCGAAACAGGTCGCGCCTAGCGCCATTCAGGCACCGATCAACCCGTTCAAGCCAAAAGAGCTGGACGAGGAAGGCATCGAGAAGCAGATCAGCGATTTCGTCACCTGTTCGACCCTGGCGCAACAGGCCGAGTACGACGGTGTCGAGATCATGGGCTCAGAAGGTTATTTCATTAACCAGTTCCTCGCCGCCCACACCAACCACCGTACTGACCGCTGGGGCGGCAGCTATGAAAACCGCATGCGCCTGCCGGTGGAAATCGTCCGTCGGGTGCGCGAAGCGGTAGGCCCGAACTTCATCATTATCTTCCGCCTGTCGATGCTCGATCTGGTGGAAGGCGGCAGCAGCTGGGAAGAAATCGTGACGCTGGCCAAGGCCATCGAGCAGGCCGGTGCGACGATTATTAACACCGGTATTGGCTGGCACGAAGCGCGGATCCCGACCATCGCCACCAAAGTGCCACGCGGCGCGTTCAGCAAAGTTACGGCCAAACTGCGGGGCTCGGTGAGCATTCCGCTGATCACCACCAACCGGATCAATACCCCGGAAGTGGCCGAGCAGATTCTGGCCGAAGGCGATGCCGACATGGTTTCCATGGCGCGACCGTTCCTCGCCGACCCGGACTTCGTCAACAAGGCCGCGGCCGGCCGTGGCGATGAAATCAACACCTGCATCGGTTGCAACCAGGCTTGCCTGGACCACACCTTTGGCGGCAAGTTGACCAGTTGCCTGGTGAACCCACGCGCCTGTCACGAAACCGAGCTCAATTACCTGCCGGTGCAGCAGATCAAGAAAATCGCGGTGGTCGGTGCCGGTCCTGCGGGTCTGTCCGCAGCGACTGTGGCCGCCGAGCGTGGTCATCAGGTGACACTGTTTGATTCGGCCAGCGAAATTGGCGGCCAGTTCAACATCGCCAAGCGTGTACCGGGCAAGGAAGAGTTCTTCGAAACCCTGCGCTACTTCAACCGCAAACTGCAGACCACCCATGTTGAGGTGTGCCTGAACACCCGTGTCGACGTGGCGAAACTGGTTGAGGGCGGTTACGACGAAATCATTCTCGCCACCGGCATCGCGCCAAGAACCCCGGCGATTCCGGGTGTCGAGAACGCCAAGGTGCTGAGCTACCTGGACGTGATCCTGGAGCGCAAACCGGTGGGCAAGCGCGTCGCGGTGATCGGCGCCGGTGGTATCGGATTTGATGTCTCTGAGTTCCTGGTTCACCAGGGCGTCGCCACCAGCCTGGATCGCGAGGCGTTCTGGAAGGAGTGGGGCATCGATACGCATCTGCAAGCGCGCGGCGGTGTCGCCGGCATCAAGGCTGAACCGCACGCACCGGCGCGTGAAGTGTTCCTGTTGCAGCGCAAGAAATCCAAGGTCGGCGATGGCCTGGGTAAAACCACTGGCTGGATTCACCGCACCGGTCTGAAAAAAAAGCAGGTACAGATGCTCAACAGCGTCGAGTACCTGAAAATCGACGACGAGGGGCTGCACATTCGCATCGGCGAAACCGGCGAGCCGCAGCTGCTGCCGGTGGACAACATCGTGATCTGCGCCGGGCAGGATCCGCTGCGCGAATTGCACGAGGGTCTGGTGGCAGCCGGGCAGAACGTGCATTTGATTGGCGGCGCGGATGTGGCAGCGGAGCTGGATGCCAAACGCGCGATCGACCAGGGGTCGCGGTTGGCGGCTGAACTCTAACGTGGATCGTTCCCACGCTCTGCGTGGGAATGCCTCAATGGACGCTCCGCGTCCGCTTTAGGGACGCGGAGCGTCCCGAGCTGCATTCCCACGCAGAGCGTGGGAACGATCAATCTCCACAACGGCTGTTAAGATGCCGGCTCCTCATCCGGAGCCGGTATCGATGCTTCTCCCGCCAACCGATTGGCTACCCCAGGCCCCCCTCGAGCCCTTTCATCTCGATTGGCTGACCAACGCTGGCATCGAAGTCGCGATCCTGCGCCTCGACCAGATCGACTCGCTGATCAGCGGCAACAAGTGGTTCAAACTTATCGAGCACCTGAAAGCCGCTGACCGGATCGGTGCCAAAGGCATCATCAGTCTGGGCGGTGCCCACTCCAATCATCTGCATGCACTGGCCGCGGCGGGTCAGCGTTTTGATTTCCGCACCGTTGGCCTGTTGCGCGGGCATCCGCAAGAAACGCCGACGGTGAAAGACTTGCAGGCATTCGGCATGCAGTTGCATTGGCTGGGTTATGGCGGTTATCGAGCGCGGCACGAGCCGGGTTTCTGGTTGCCATGGCAGGCGCAGTATCCCGATCTGCATCCGGTGCCGGAAGGGGGCGGCGGTTTGCCGGGAGCCAAGGGCTGCGTGCAGTTGAGGGCAATGGTCAGCGAGCAGCTGAAGGGGCTGGGCTGGAGCGACTACGACGGCTGGTGGCTGGCCTGCGGAACGGGGACCACCCTGGCCGGTGTGGTGCTGGCCGAGGCGGGCGAGCACCCGGTATATGGCGCATTGGCGGTGCCCGACGATCACGGCGTTGCGCAGCAGGTCGAATCAGTTATGCAAGAAGCGGGTTTGCCGGATCGTGCTTATGAGTGCTTCGACGCCAGTCGTGGCGGCTTTGCCAAAGTCGATCCGCTGTTACTCGAATTCATCGATCAGACCGAACAGGCCAGCGGCGTTCCCCTCGAACCGCTGTACACCGGCAAAGCCCTGTTGGCGCTCAAGCTGCAAGCAGAAGCGGGAAGATTCGCAAGCGGCACGCGCCTGATCTTCATTCATACCGGCGGTTTGCAGGGCCGCCGGGGTTTCCAGTGAACGACGGAAATCACCCGCGCTTGGGCATCATCCGCAGCAAGGTGTTATCGCGCACCACGTAGTGGTGATAAATCCCCGCCAAGGCATGCAGACCGATCAGCCAGTAACCAATGGTGCCGCCGAGTTCATGCCAGCCCTCGATCTGCTTGGCCAACGCCTTGTCTTCCGGGATCAGCAGCGGCAGGTCGAAGCCGTAGAACATCACTTGATGACCTTTTGCGCTGGTGACCAGCCAGCCCAGAATCGGCATGGCAATCATGAAAATGTACAGCGCCCAGTGCATCAGTTTGGCCAATATGGTCTGCCACTGAGGCGAGGCCGGGAAGATTTGCGGTGCCGGGCCCAGGCTGCGAGCAAACAAACGTAGCCAAACCAGCACAAACACCGTCAAGCCCAGCATGAAGTGCGATTCGGTGATCAGCGTCCGCCCGCCACTGCCTTTTGGAAAGATCCCGCGAAATTCGATGCAGGCGTAAACCAGCGCCAGCAAAACCAACATCAACCAATGCAGCGTGATCGATACGGTGCTGTAGCGTGAGTCGGAATTCTTCCAGGGCATACGGTGTTCCTCACAGGTCAGGTCGAGCCACCGTTCTAATTCGACGGTGTGCTTTTACTGTAATCCTCTTACTTTCTTTCTGCCTGAGTTGAGTCAATTTTTTATCAGATGTCATCGGTGATATGCAGACATTGCATCAGTGTTTGCCGGGTTCACCTGAATTCACCCATGTGGTGGTTGGAAGTAAGTAATTAAGAATCAGTACTGAGCTGGTTTTGAGAGGGGTGTAACTGTTTGTTGTTTATATTTGGTATTTGGGAGGACTTTGCATCGCTCAAAGAAGTTGGTTATTTTGAAGGCGTAAAGTTTGTCAGGGAGACAAACTGAAAAGCTCGAAAATCATAGTATTTGTCGAGCAGCTAAAAAGGATTTTTATGAGTGTGAAAATGACAAGTAGTAACAAGATCTATGCCGGCGTCGTAAAAAAGATGATGGCTAAAGCGCCGATCCCCAAACCAAAACCAACCAAACCACCCGTCAAACCCACCGTGCCCGTCAAGCCGCCTGTCAAACCGACCGTACCTGTCAAACCTCCGGTCAAACCGACAGTGCCCGTCAAGCCACCCGTAAAACCGACCGTACCCGTTAAACCACCGGTCAAGCCTGCCTTGCCTCCCGGGAAGGCGCCGATCCCGCCGACCAAGCCAGTGGGGCCTGTCCGGCCGCCGCTGCAGTGGCCAACCCTTAACATCAACATTGATCCGATAGCCTTCATTAACCTGCTGAACACCCTCGGCAGCATTCGAAACAGTGACGGTACGACTTCCCTGCCCGATGGCAGTCTGGTCAATGCCGATAAAAATTCGGTGAAACGCCCGGACGGCATTATCCAGCACGCGGACGGAAGGGTAGAGTACCCGGACGGTCGCATCGTATGGCCGGATGAAACGATTGAATATCCGGATGGACGCCTGGTCTGGAAGGATGGCACCGAGCAGTACCCCGATGGCCGTGTAAAGTATGCGGACGGCTCAATTTTTGATGCCAGCGGTAATCAAATAAATGCGGAGTGAATTCGAGCGGTTAGACTACGCTCTGGCAGTATCGTATCGGATGCTTAGTTTATAAATTAGAGCATCATTAATAAAAGTTCGATTATAAAAAAACGCCGTACCCTTTCCGGGTTACGGCGTTTTTATAGTCGCGATTTTATGCAGTCTGTGGCATCTCGCCCTTGGCCAGACGTTTGTTGATATCAGCAATCACTTCCGGCAAATCAGTGATGGTGTCGATCATGTAGTGGGGACGCGAGCCTTCGAACATTCCGTGGATGCGCTTGCGTTCGCTGTCCAGTTGGTCGCTGCCGAGGGCGCGGTAACCTTCGTAGTCCAGGCCCAGCGCGTTGCCCGAGCAGATCAGCGCCACGGTCCACATGCCGGCGCGACGACCTTCAAGAATGCCCGGTACGGTGTCGTCAATCTTCACGCAGGCTGCGACATCATCAATGCCCAGGGCGATCACGTTGGCCAGCGCCTGGGCCGGCCATGGGCGACCGTTAGGCACTTCGTCGGTGGCGACCACGTGATCGGCAACGTAACCGTTGGTGGCGGCCAGTTCGACCACTTTGTCCATGACCTGTTTCGGGTAGCCAGAGCAGGAACCGATCTTGATCCCTTGCTGGCGCAGGTTGGCGATGGTGTCCAGCGCGCCCGGAATCAGCGCCGAGTGCTCGGCGATTTTTTCGATTTGCAGGGGCATGAAGCGTTTGTAGATGGCGGTGACGTCATCGTCGGTCGGCGTGCGGCCGAAAACGGCGCGATAACGTTCGGCCACTTGCGGCTGATCGCAGAGGGTACGGATGTGGTCCCACTTGCCCATGCCCATCGGGCCGCGGGCTTCTTCGATGGAAACCTGGACGTCGAATTCGGCGAAGGCTTCGACAAAAATCTGGGTCGGGGCGAAGGAGCCGAAATCGACCACGGTGCCGGCCCAGTCGAGGATGGCGGCTTGCAGTTTGGTTGGGTTTGTATAGTTCATGGTGATCAAATCCTGTGGCAACTGGCTAATAAAGGCGCTGTTTTTGTGGGAGTGAGCCTGCTCGCGATAGGTCCCTGTCAGTCGACATCAAGGGTGAATGTCAGGCCGCTATCGCGAGCAGGCTCGCTCCCACAGGGGAATGCGGTGTGAATCAGATTTCGAGGACTTCCATCTCGCGCAGTACTTCGGCGATAGCCGCCACCGCCGCGTGCATCTCGGCCTGGTTGACGTGGCCGATGCAACCGACACGGAAGGTTTCGACCTGGGTCAATTTGCCGGGGTAGAGGATGAAACCCTTGGCCTTGACGCGTTCGTAGAATTCCTTGAACTGGTAGCGCGGATCTTTCGGCGCGTGGAAGGTGACGATGATCGGCGCCTGAATCGCGGCAGGCAGGAAACTGCGCAGCCCCAGTCTGGCCATGTCATCGAGCAGCACCTGGCAGTTGTTGGCATAGCGCTGATGCCGGGCGGGCAAGCCACCTTCTTCGTTGTATTGCAGCAGGGCTTCGTGCAGGGCGGCGACCACGTGGGTCGGCGGGGTGAAGCGCCACTGGCCGGTCTTGGCCATGTAGGTGTGCTGATCGAAAAGGTCCATTGCCAGCGAATGCGAGTTACCGGCGGCATTGGCCAGCGCTTCTTTGCGAGCGAAGACAAAGCCCATTCCCGGCACGCCTTCCAGGCATTTGCCCGAAGCGGCGATCAGCGCGTCGAACGGCACCTGTTGCGCGTCGATCGGCAAGGCGCCAAAAGAACTCATGGCGTCGATGATCAGGCGTTTGCCGTGTTGCGCGATGACGTGGGCGATTTCCGGCAGCGGGTTGAGGATGCCGGTGCTGGTTTCGCAGTGAATCAGCGCGACGTGGGTGATGCTGGCGTCGGCACGCAGCAGGCGGTCGACGTCGGCGGCGGTGGTCGGCTCGTCTTCGGCGGTTTCGAAGGTGCTGAAGGAGCGGCCGAGCACTTCGCAGATTTTCGCCAGGCGTTTGCCGTAAGCGCCATTGATCAGCACCAGGACTTTGCCGTCGCGCGGCACCAGCGTGCCGATCGCCGCTTCGACCGCGAACGTGCCGCTGCCTTGCAGGGGCACGCAATGGTGGCTGTCGCCGCCGTTGATGATCGCCAGCAGTTGTTCGCACAGGCTGGCGGTCAGTTGATTGAAGCGGTCATCCCATGAACCCCAGTCAACCATCATCGCCTGACGGGTGCGGGCCGATGTGGTCAGTGGGCCGGGGGTGAGCAGGATGGGTTCGGCAGTACTCATTCTCGTGTCCTCGCAATCGATGGGATGAAGCTACGGGGCTTAAATTGCAATTTGCCGAGCTATCAATCAAATTGTTTGTTGTTATGCCAGTCATCAGTGAGGGTTATTCATGAACCTGTTCCAGCTCCGCGCATTCGATGCGGTGGCCCGCGAGGGCAGTTTCACCCGGGCCGCCGCGCGACTGTTCATCAGCCAACCGGCGGTCACCGGGCACATCAAGGCGCTGGAGGAGCATTACCAGATCACCCTGTTGCGGCGCACCGCGCGACGGGTGGAACTGACGGAGGAGGGCACCAAACTGGCCGCGATCACCCGGGCGATGTTCGGTCTGGCCGAAGAAGCACAGGTGATGCTCGAGGCCAACCGACAGTTGCTGACAGGGCGTCTGGAAGTTGCGGCGGACGGGCCGCACATGGTGATGCCGATGCTGGCGAGTTTGCGGGCGCGGTATCCGGGCATTACCGTGAACCTGCGGCTGGGCAATGCTCAGGAAACCTTGGCGGCGTTGCTGTCGGAGCATGCCGACGTGGCGGTGCTGACCGAGGTCGAACCGCGCAAGGGCCTGCATTTGCAAGACTTGAGCGAATCACGGATTTGTGCGCTGGTGCCTGATGGTCATCCTTGGGCGCAGATGTCGAAGGGAGTACCGCTCAAGGCGCTGGATCAGGTGATCATGGTGTTGCGCGAGCCCAGTTCGATCACCCGGCGCACCTTCGACGAGGCGTGCGCCGCGGCGATGGTCAGTCCACGGGTGTTGCTGGAGCTGGACAGTCGCGAGGCGGTGACCGAAGCCGTCGCCGCAGAGTTGGGGGTTGGCGTGGTGTCGTCGGTGGAAGTCAGCCACGACCCGCGGGTGGCGGCGGTGCCGATTGTTGGTGAAGGGTTGGTAAACCGACACATGATTGGCTGCATGGAGCGGCGGCGGGATTTGCGCTTGATACAGGCGTTTTTCGAGTTGGCGCCCGGCCGATAGACCGAGGTGCGGCCTTCGCGAGCAAGCCCGCTCCCACATTGGATCTACAGCGTTCACAAAATGGATCGTTCCCACGCTCTGCGTGGGAATGCCTCAATGGACGCTCTGCGTCCGCTTTGGGACGCGGAGCGT
>NZ_JBYTAJ010000031.1:0-68354 GCF_058788075.1 Pseudomonas sp. FW305-20
GCGGTAGTTCAGTCGGTTAGAATACCGGCCTGTCACGCCGGGGGTCGCGGGTTCGAGTCCCGTCCGCTGCGCCATATCTGCCTCAAGGCCCACTGAACGCCTTGGAGCTACGAAGAAAGTTACTGCTAAAGCCAGTGCCTACTTCGAGTCGATAGCAAAGACCCTGGTCGAAAGACCGGGGTTTTTTGTGCCTGCGATTTGGCTTTTCTCCTTGTCTTCGCAACCAAGGGCATTTGCATCTGCCAGCCAAATGCCGCCGCGTGTCTAATTCTTCCTCCTCTCGACGATATCCCGCCATAAACGCCCAGCCCTGACTAGCCGGTGGCTGCGTGGCAGAAACCCCTGTCTTTCATTCGCGTAGTCAAATTTTTCCTGGGGGCAAAACGCATAAAGGGCTTGGTTTGAAGTATCAACACTAATTAGAATGAGTCGCATTTAAAATATTTCTTCGCGCAGGGTTCCTTTAGATGAGTGATGCAGCGATGCCGGCGGCGCAAACCTTTCACGACCTGTACCGCGACCATCGTGGCTGGCTCGAAAGCTGGTTGAGACGACGCATGAGCAATGGCCATGATGCGGCGGACTTGAGCCAGGATACGTTCGTGCGTTTACTCGCCAGCTCCCAGCACATCGCTGACCTGCAAGAACCCCGCGCCTATCTGGCGACCGTCGGCAAGCGACTGCTCACCAACTTCTATAAGCGCCGCAGCCTCGAACAGGCCTACCTCAGTGCGCTGGCGCTGCTGCCTGAGGATTGCGTGCCGTCTCCCGAGCAACGCTGGTTGCTGCTGGAAACCCTGCAAGCCCTGGATGAGTTGCTCGATGGATTGCCGACCGCGGTGCGACGAGCGTTTCTCTGGAGCCAGTTGGAGGGTTTGGGTTATCACGAGATTGCTGAACGCCTGCAAGTCTCGGAGCGCACAATCAAGCGCTACATGGCGCAAGCCTATGAGCATTGCCTGCTGGTGGAATTGTGATCGGTTCGCCACCTTCGGCTGAAGCCCGGCAAGTCGTGCGGGCCGCCGCTCAATGGCTGGCGCTTATGGAGTCAGGCGCCGCCAACGAGCGCGATCGTGCCAATCTGCAGCACTGGCGTGACAGCCACCCTAGTCACGAACAAGCCTGGCAGAAAGCCCAGCTCTTGCGTCAACGCTTTGCCGACCTGCCGTCGGCACTGGCCATGGCCAGCCTGGATCGGCCGCAGACGAGTCGGCGCACGGTGCTCAAGCGCGCCGTGGGGGCGGTGGCGTTTGTGCCAACTGTCTGGCTGATCAGCCGGCAGCTACCTCTGGATGTCTGGCGCGCTGACCTGCGAACCGCGACCGGGGAGGGCAAAAAAGTCCAGTTGGCCGATGGCAGCTCGCTGCAATTGAATACCGCGAGTGCCGTCGATATCGACCTGAAGAATCGGCGACTGACACTCGTGGAAGGCGAAATAGCGCTGAAGGTGCCTGGCACATCGCCACTGACGATCCAGACGCACTTCGGGCAAGTGGTCGTCAGTCAGAGCGAAGTGTGCGTTCGTCAGGGGCAGACGGGGTGCAAGGTTTCAGTGCTTAAAGGTGCGGTGCAATTGCAGCCGTTGCGCGGACCGGTCTTTTCATTGCGTGCAGGTCAGCAAGTCAGCCTTCAGGCGATGGGGGCGGGGCGCACCGAACCTTTCGATGTGCTTGCTCCAGGCTGGCGCGACGGCGTGTTGATGGCGCAGAACCAGCCTCTGGGCGATTTTCTGCGCGAACTCAGCACCCATCGGCCGGGATTGTTGCGCTGGGAACCGGAGCTCGAATCCCTGCGCGTCACCGGCAGTTTCCGTCTGGAAGACACCGATCGCATCCTGACGTTGCTGGCCGCCAGCTTGCCGCTGGAAGTGCAGAGGCGAACCCGTTACTGGGTCACGTTACTGCCGCGTAAAAATAATGTCTGAAGCTTGTCCCCTTTTTTCGCGTCGCTTGTCATTCAAGGCAAGTGAAACGAAATCAGAGAGATTCTCAATGCCCGTAGTGATGCCTTGCAATTCGCGTCTGGGTTCTTCCAGGTTGCGCCCGTTGTTGCACTTGAGTCTGATGCTGAGTCTGAGTGCCTGTCCGTTGTTCATCACTGCCGGTTGGGCCGAAGACGCGCCTCGACGCAGTTACCAGGTGCCGGCAGGAAGCCTCAGTGCAGCGCTGACCCGTTTCGCCGGTCTGGCCGGGGTCAATCTGTCGGTGGACCCGGCGCTGGTGGGCAGTCGCACCAGCCCTGGTCTTTCCGGCGAGTATGCGGTCGAGGAGGGCTTTGCCCGACTCTTGCAGGGTTCCGGTCTGCAACTGCAGCCAGTGGGTGAAGAGGCGTACATCCTGACCCTGGCGCCAGAAGGCGGCAGCCTGCAACTGGGCGCCACCTCGATTGTCGGTGCCACTGACTCGGAGCACGGTGATCCGTATGTCGGCGGCCAGGTCGCGCGTCGCGGGTCGCAAGGCTTGCTGGGCTCGAAAGACTTTATGGAAACGCCGTTCAGCATGACCACCTACACCAGCGAGGTGGTCAAAAACCAGCAGGCGCGTACCTTGGGCGACCTGATCGCCAGCGATCCTTCGGTTCGTGTCACCAACCCGGCGGGTGGGCGCTATGAGCAGTTCACCATTCGAGGGTTGAGCCTGTTCAACAGTGATGTTTCCTACAACGGCCTCTACGGCGTGCTGCCGACCTATACGATCGACATGGAGATGGCTGACCGCGTCGATGTCATCAAGGGCCCGACCCAGCTGATCAACGGCATCTCGCCGCGGGGCAGCGTGGGCGGCGGGATCAACGTGGTGCCCAAGCGCGCGACCGACAAACCTATCACTTCGTTTACCGGTATGTACGCTTCCGACAGCCAGGTCGGTGGTGCCGTGGATGTCGGCCGGCGCTTTGGTGAAGACAACAAGTTCGGTCTTCGTTTCAACGGCGTGAAGCAGTCCGGCGACACCGAATGGGATCACCAGAATGTCGACCGCGAGATGGCCGTGCTGGGCCTGGATTTTCGCGGTGAACGCCTGCGACTCTCGACAGACATTGGGCGCACCGAGCGGGATACCGACGCACCGCAGGAGCGCGTACAGGTTGGCCCTAACGCGCAGGTGCCGCATGCCAGCGATGTGCGACGCAACTATGCGCAGCCCTGGAGCAAGGCGAGCACCAACGACACGTTCGGCACGGTGAACGCTGAATTCGATGTCAACGACTCCGTCATGTTGTACGGCGGCGTGGGCGCGCGCAAAAGTAACCATGAATTCCTCCGACATGCCGTTTCAGTCATCAACGACGCCGGCAATTTCAGCGTTCTACCCCGTGACTTCACCCGTGACGAAAATGTCCGCACGGCCACGGCGGGTGTGCGCAACTGGTTCCGTACCGGCCCGGTAAGCCATGAAGTCAACCTGGCCGCCAGCTATTACTACATGGACTTCGAAAATGGCGGCGCCCGTTATGCCGCGGGCAACAGCAACATTTATAACCCCGTTGAAACACCAACGCCTGGCAGGCCCACGCGACAGGATTCGGAGGTCTATACCGAGAACCGGTCCACCGGCGTGGCGTTGTCCGACACCCTGGGTTTCTTCGATGACCGCTTGCTGCTGACCCTCGGCGCCCGCTGGCAGCGCGTGAAGGTTGACGACTGGACCGATAACGTCAGAGGCGATACCGCTTACGACGAGGAAAAGGTTTCGCCGTCGGGCGGCATCCTGTTCAAGGCAACCGACAAGCTGTCGCTGTATGCCAACTACATGGAAGGCCTGAGCCAAGGCAAGATCGCGCCGTCGACCTCGATTAACGAGGACCAGATCTTCCCGCCGTTCATCAGCCGCCAGGTCGAAGTCGGTGCCAAGTACGACGCCGGTGCGTTCGCCGTCACCGCCGCCGTGTTCCGGATCAAGCAGCCGGCCTACGAGACCAATGCCACGACCCGCGTTTTCGGCCCCAACGGCAAGCGTGAGAACACGGGTGTGGAACTGAGTATGTTCGGTGAGCCACTCGATGGCTTCCGCCTGCTCGGCGGCGTCATGTACATCGACAGCGAGTTGAATGACACCACCAATGGCACCTTCGACGGCAACCGGGCACCGGCCACGCCGAAATACAACGTCAACCTGGGCGCCGAGTGGGACGTGCCGACTGTTCAGGGCCTGACCCTGACCAGTCGCGGCATCTATTCCAGTTCGCAGTACCTGGACCAGTCCAACAACAAGGAAATCGACTCCTGGGAGCGTTTCGACGTGGGCGCACGCTATGCGTTCAAGGTCGAGGAAAAGAACATCACCCTGCGTGCCAATGTCGAGAACGTGGCGGACAAGCGCTACTGGAGTTCGGCCGGAGCCTCAGATGACAGCGAGCCTGGCTTGACGCTGTCGACCCCGCGCACCTACCTGCTTTCGGCGACCGTCGACTTCTGATTCACCCGTGTCATGCGCCCCAGGGAGCGGGGCGCCATTGTTGGATGACCTGATTCGTATAGAGGAAGGACATATGCACACCCTCAGTTAATGAACAATCAAGACACTTGCGTATAAGTCGCTATTTGTCGATAGCCTATATATAAGTTGTCAGTAACATTACAAGATCATGGCCAGACATTGGCACTTCCGGAATTCATACCAGGTTTATTAACTTGGTTTTTTGCGTGCCTGATTATTTTTAAAGTAGTTCAAATCGCTATATGTAAATTTCCAAATCGGTAGTAAGAATTAGTTGCAACAACTCTCAAATGAGAATAAGTTGCATATCGAATTTAACGAGGGTGAAGCGATGTTGAATGATGGCGTATTGCACTCTAATCCTTTGCAAAAGACCAATGCCGACTATTTGGCTCGACAAAGCAAGTTCGAATCTAATGTACGCAGTTATCCACGCAAGTTGCCGCTGGCCATTGCCAAGGCGCACGGGCTCTGGGTGACCGATGTCGAGGGCAATACTTACCTCGACTGCCTGGCCGGCGCCGGCACTTTGGCCCTGGGGCACAATCATCCGGCCGTCATGGCCAGCCTCGACAGCTTCCTCGCCTCAGGCCTGCCGATGCACACGCTGGACCTGACCACCGCGGTCAAGGACGCTTTCAGCGAAACCCTGCTCAGCCTGTTGCCGAACCAGGGCCGCGATTACTGCCTGCAATTTTGCGGGCCGTCCGGGGCGGATGCGGTGGAGGCTGCGCTGAAACTGGCCAAGACCTATACCGGGCGCAACAACATCATCAGTTTCTCCGGGGCCTACCATGGCATGACCCACGGCGCCCTGGCCCTGACCGGCAACACGGCGCCGAAAAATGCCATCGCCAGCCTGATGCCCGGGGTGCAGTTCATGCCGTACCCCCACGAATACCGTTGCCCACTGGGCATTGGCGGTGAGGCCGGGGTCGAGGCCTTGACCCACTATTTCACCCAGTTCATCGAAGACGTTGAAAGCGGCGTGTCACTGCCCGCGGCGGTGATCCTTGAAGCGGTGCAGGGTGAGGGCGGGGTCAACTGTGCCCCGGCGGGCTGGCTGCGGGCGATCCGTGAGGTGACGCGCAAGCACGGCATCCTGCTGATCCTCGACGAAGTGCAGACCGGTTTCGGTCGCACCGGCAAGATGTTTGCCTTCGAACACGCCGGCATCGAGCCGGACCTGATCGTCATGTCGAAAGCGGTCGGTGGCGGTTTGCCCATGGCGGTGCTGGGCATCCGTCGTGAATTCGACGCCTGGGAGCCAGGCAATCACGCCGGGACGTTCCGTGGCAACCAGATGGCCATGGCCGCGGGGCTGGCCACGTTGCAAGTGCTGCAACAGCAAAACCTCGCCGCCCAGGCCGAGCGCCAGGGCCAGTGGCTCAAGGACCGACTGGTCGAGTTGCAGGCGCATTATCCAGCCCTCGGCCAAGTGCGCGGTCGTGGCCTGATGCTGGGCATCGAGATCGTCGATGAGCGCCAGCCGGCTGATCGCCACGGGCATTTCCCGACGGACCCGGCGCTGGCCGTGGCCATTCAGCAACAGTGCTTCAAACAAGGCCTGTTGCTGGAACGCGGCGGTCGCAAGGGCAATGTCATCCGCTTGTTGCCGCCCTTGATTATCGACGATGAACAATGCCAGCAAGTCATCCAGCGTTTTGATAATGCAATGGCGGCAGCGTTATTGCAGTTGCGCCCTTGAATGAGTCAATCGAAGTTGCGCTGGCAGTCTGTCGAATCACTGTTTGATGGCAGTGCTGCGAGTAACTTTGATGTTCATCTGATTGTTTAAAAAGGTTCAATGAAGTGATGTCGTTACGTGGGGTTTCGTCGGCTGTTAAACAGATCGATCAGCAACTAATTTCTTCGCCATATAACGTGTCCAGTGGCCTCGCGGGCTATTGTGGAGCACCCATGAATCATCCAGATCGCAGTGTTTTATCGAATATGGTCAGTGAGTTGGCGACGACGCGCGCGTTGCTTAATTGTTTGATCAAAGAGTTCGCCTTGCCGGAAAACTGCCTCAGTTACAGTTGGCCGACACAGATGCAAGGTATCCCCCCGGGCAGTTACCTCGAGGGCCTGGAATGGAAGGGCATTCCCCTGACCATCAGCCTGCCCAACCAGCAGCAGTTCTTTGTGATGGTGGACCGCCGTGATGGTCTGGGCAGTCACCGTTACCTGTCGGACGTTTATGCCCGGCGTGGCGAGGGCGACTGGTCGTGCCTGAGATTCACCGAATTCGTCGAGCAGTTGCTCGCGGCCTGCGAACACATGACCCGTGCCAGCAATGATGAGTTGCTGGATCAGGTGTTGCAAAGCCAGTTGCTGACCGCGGCCATCGTCGGCCACAACATGGACGGTCAGCACCCGGCACCGCTCAGTGGTTACCTCGCCAGCGAACAGGGCTTGTGGTTCGGTCATCCGAACCACCCGGCACCCAAGGCGCGCCTGTGGCCAGCGCATCTGGCCCAGGAAACCTACGCCCCGGAATTCCAGGCTCGCACGCCGTTGCACCTGTTCGAGGTGCCGCTGGAAGGATTGAACGTCGGGGCCAACGGCCTGAGCAAGGCCCAAGTGCTGGCCGGTTTTGCCGATCAAGCGCAGGCACGGCCAGGGCGCGCGGTTATCTGCATGCATCCGGTGCAGGCGCAGTTGTTCATGCAGGATGGCCGGGTTCAGCGTTTGTTGAAATCCGCGGCCATTGTCGATCTTGGCGCCACAGGGCTGATGGCCAACCCCACGGCGTCCATCCGAACCTGGTACATCGAGGGCCATGAGTTCTTCATCAAGGGCTCGCTGAACGTGCGCATCACCAACTGCGTCAGGAAAAACGCCTGGTACGAACTGGAAAGCGCACTGATGATCGACCGGGTCTTTCGTAACCTCCAATTGACCCAACCCGAAACTCTGGGCGGGCTGTCGGTGGTGGCTGAGCCGGGCAACCTGAGCTGGGCGCCGCAACAGGCCAGCGAAGCCGATAACCACTGGTTCCGCGAACAGACCGGGGCAATCCTGCGGGAAAACTTCTGCCTCGACACCGGCACCGACTGCAGCATCATGGCCGGTACGTTGTTCGCTCGTGGCCTGCATTTGCCGCCGTTGGTGCATGAGTTCCTGAGCCGGTTCAACGGCAATGACATCGACGATCAAACGCTGTTGAGCTGGTTCGACGACTATCAGGCGCTGTTGCTACGGCCGGTGCTGGCACTGTTCTTCAACCACGGCATCGTCATGGAACCGCACTTGCAGAACAGCGTGCTGGTGCATGACAACGGTCGCCCGCAACGCTTGCTGCTGCGGGATTTCGAAGGGGTCAAACTGACCGACGAACTGGGGGCCTCGCGGATCGATGCAGACGTTCACCCACGGGTGCGCGAGTCGCTGCTGTATTCTCGCCAGCAAGGCTGGAATCGCATCGTCTATTGTCTGTTCGTCAACAACTTGTCCGAGGCTGTACTGGCCTTGAGTTGGGAACGTCCGCACCTGGCGCCGCTGATGTGGCAACGGGTGGAGCAGCAATTGGTCAGCATCCGCGCCGAATTGACCCGCGCTGCGCCGGAGCTGGATGCCCTGATCGCCGGTCAGCCGATTGCCTGCAAAACCAACCTGAAAGTCCGCCTCGCAGCCAAGGCCGATCGCCAGGCCAGCTACGTCAGTCTGGTGTCCCCGTGGGGCAAGGAAGCCAAGCATGGATAAGTTGCCCGAAACGGTATTGGCCGCCATCGACGAAGCCCGCGTTCAACACGAAGATCCGCTGGCGCTGTTCATCTATGACCTGGACGCGCTGAAACAGCACGTGACGCAGGTGATGGCGGCGCTGCCCGACGGCGTGGAGCTTTACTACGCGATCAAGGCCAACAGCGAACCGCAAATCCTCGCCGCCGTGGCGCCCTTGGTGCATGGCTTCGAGATCTCTTCCGGCGGCGAGATCGATCGCCTCCAAGCCTGCCCGACGCGCAAGCCATTCATCTTCTCCGGCCCCGGCAAACTGGATTCCGATCTGCGTTCGGCGCTGCAACATCAGGTCGAAGCGATTCACATCGAAAGCCTGAATGAGATCGTCCGCCTGCAACGGTTGGCACTGGAAGCGGGGCGCGTGCAAGACGTCTTGCTGCGGATCAATCCTGAACTGCCGTCACCACTCTCCAGCAAACTGGCGATGGCCGGCACGGCGACACCGTTCGGGATCGATGAGTCGCAACTGGCTCAGGCGGTGAGTTGGGTCGATAACGCCAGCCACCTGCGGCTCAAGGGCTTCCATGTGCATGCGATGTCCCATCAGTCGCTGGTGGAACGCCATGAACAATTGCTCGATCTGTACTTGCAGCGCTGGCCGCAATGGAAGGCGTTGTCGGCCGATCCCGCAGCGGTCACTCACCTCAACGTGGGCGGTGGCATCGGCGTCAATTACCTCGGGCCGCAGCAATTCGACTGGCAGCGCTTGTGTACGCATTTGGCGCAGAGCCTTGCCGCCTGTGCCGATGCGCCCATCGTGCGCTTTGAGCCCGGTCGTTTCATCAGCGCCTTCTGCGGCTATTACGCCATTGAAGTGCTGGACAGGAAAACCAGTCACGGCAAGCACTTCCTGGTCTGTCGGGGCGGCACTCATCAGTTCCGTTTGCCGGTTGCCCAGGGCCATGATCACCCGGTCATTCATCTGCCCCGGCATCGCGTCACGTCAACAGCGCCACAACAGCAGTGGACGGTCGTTGGGCAACTCTGTACGCCCAAGGATGTGCTGAGCCGCGATTGCCCGCTCACGGAGGTGGAGATCGGCGACATGCTGGTACTGCCCCTGGCCGGTGCCTATGGCTACAACATCTCCCACGCCGATTTCCTCTGTCATCCGCGACCACCGCAGGTGTTTGTGCAAGAAGCCGGAGTCGCACCGTGGGATTGACGTTTGCCGTGCCGCGCTGGTTGGTGGTGGTCAACGTGCTGTTGGGCACGTTGACGGTCAGCCTGAACAACAGCTCGCTGAATCCGGCGTTGCCAGCGTTCATGGAGGCCTTTGATATCGGCCCGCTGTTGGCCACCTGGATCGTGGCCGCGTTCATGGTGAGCATGGGCATGACCATGCCGCTCACCAGTTTTCTCAGCCAGCGGGTGGGGCGCAAATCCCTTTATTTGTGGGGCGTGGCGTTGTTTGTCTGCGGTTCGCTGCTAGGGGCGTTGGCCAACTCCATCGCGCTGGTGATTGCCGCGCGCGTGGTGCAAGGCATTGCCAGCGGGCTGATGATTCCGCTGTCGCTGGCGATCATTTTTTCGGTGTATGCCAAGGGCGAGCGGGGCAGGGTCACCGGCCTGTGGGGGGCGGCGGTCATGTTGGCGCCGGCGTTGGGGCCCTTGTGCGGGAGCCTGATGCTGGAGTGGTTCAGTTGGCGCTCGCTGTTCCTGATGAATGTGCCGATTGGCCTGTTGGCGCTGATCCTTGGCGTCGGCGTGCTGCCGGCTTGCGAAGCATTGGAACGCAAACCTTTCGACCTGGCGGGTTACCTGTTGATCGCGACGGGCATCGGCCTGCTGATGATTGCCGTTGGCCGCCTGCGCCATGCCGAGGCCCTCACTGATCCGCTCAACCTCGGCATGCTGCTGACAGCCATTGTGTGTCTGGTCGCGTTTGTTCGACTGGAACTGAACCGGACTTCGCCGCTGCTCAACCTGCGCATCTTTGCCCTGCGCGGTTATCGCTTGAGCGTGATCATCGCCGTGGTGCAGTCGGTCGGCATGTTCGAATGCCTGGTGCTGCTGCCGCTGCTGGTGCAAGTGGTGATGGGCTACAGCGCTATCTGGACCGGCCTGTCGCTGCTGTGCACGGCGTTGTTCGCCAGCCTGTTCGGGCATCTGGGCGGCAAGTGGCTGGACCGTCACGGCCCGCGCGGCGTGGTGTTCTGGGGGTTGCTGCTGACCGGGGGCGCCACGCTGGGATTGGGCATGCTGGGGGCTGGCGCTTCAATCGGTGTGGTGTTTTTCCTGATGATGGTCCGCGGCGCCGGGCTGGGCCTGTCCTACATCCCCATCACCACCGCCGGGCTCGATGCGCTGCCGGAACCGATGGTCACTCAAGGCGCGGCGATGAACAACATTTCCCGTCGTCTCGTCTCGTCGCTGGCCATCGTGATTGCGTCCCTGTGGCTGGAACTCCGGCTGACTGCCGAGACCGGGGGCGGGGTGGCTTCGATGGCCAGTTCGGGGGCGATCAGCGAGGTCTTCATGGCCACCGGCATCCTCATCCTGCTGGCATTGCCCTGTGCCTGGCGTTTTCCCGTTCACGCATCCGACGAGCCGGCCGAGGCATTGCCCTCGGCCCTCGAACACCGTTAATTCTTTCACGGACAAGGTTATGACTATGGCGACTTCTTCACAGGCAACACAACAGGCTGCGGATTCTGCGCCAGGCGTCTGGCTGGCGACGGCCGATCCGCGCCACTATCAGCAAGTGGAACAGCGCGTGGTGGGTCAACTGCTGCAAACGCTGTTGTATGAAAACGTCTTGCCGTATCGCCATTCGCCCCTCGATGGCGGCCAGTACCGTTTTGTTGTCAGCGGTATCGACGCGCAGCAACAACCGGTGGAGTACCACTGCAATGGATTGCTCAGCGAAAGCTTCGAGCTGATCCGCGTCGACTATGCCAGCCTCGAACGCGTTGACGCGTTGGGCGCACGCCGCCGGCCGCACCTCCATCAAGCATTGGCGGAGCTGCTGAGCGAACTCCAGGACAGCCCGCACCTGCCACGCTTCACCCATGAGCTTGAACAAACGATGCTCAAGGATCTGCAATCGCGCAGTCAGGGTTATCAAGCGGCCAAGCCATCCCATCAACTGGACGTCGATGCGCTGGAACAGCACTTCATGGACGCCCACAGCTATCACCCTTGCTACAAATCGCGCATCGGCTTCTCGCTGAAAGACAACGCGAGCTACGGACCGGAATTTGCCGCGCCTGTTGCCATCGTCTGGCTGGCAGTGGCGAAAACCTGCGGGGCGATGAACATCTCGCGGCACCTGAATTACGACGATTTTATCCAGCAGGAATTCGGACTTCAGCGCTGGCAGGAACTGGCTGAAAGCCTCACCGATCAAGGCAAGGCGATGGGCGATTACTGGCTGATGCCGGTGCACCCGTGGCAGTGGGAAAACATCATCGTTCCGGTGTTCTACCCGGAGCTGGTCAGCGGCGAAGTGATCCATCTGGGCACCACCAATGACCGGTATCAGGCGCAACAGTCGATCCGCACCCTGGCCAACGTTACGGAGAAAAAGCGGCCTTACGTCAAGCTCGCGCTGAGCATGACCAACACCTCCAGCACGCGAATTCTGGCCCGGCATACGGTGATGAACGGCCCGATCATCACCGACTGGTTGCAGCAGTTGATCGGCAGCGACAGCACCGCCCGCGACCTTGGCTTTGTGATTCTCGGCGAAGTGGTCGGCGTCAGCTTTGATTACGATCACCTGCCCGCCACGCGGATGTCCCAGGCCTACGGCACGATGGGCAGCCTATGGCGCGAGAGCATTCACCAATACCTGCAAGACGACGAGCAAGCGGTGCCGTTCAATGGTTTGAGCTCCGTGGACAACCGCTACGGCAGCGGTGAACAGAAGCCGTTTATCGATGCCTGGATCAAGCAATACGGCCTGCACGCCTGGACCCGCCAACTGCTGCAAGTCGCGGTGTCGCCGATCATTCACATGCTCTACGCCGAAGGCATCGGCATGGAATCCCATGGGCAGAACATCGTTCTGATCGTGAAGCAGGGCTGGCCGCAACGTATCGCCCTGAAAGACTTCCATGACGGCGTGCGCTATTCGCCGCAACACCTCGGTCGCCCCGAGCTGTGCCCGACCCTGGTGCCGCTGCCCGCCAGCCACGCCAAGCTCAATCGCAACTCGTTCATCCTCACCGACGACCTGGATGCGGTCCGGGATTTTTCCTGTGATTCATTCTTTTTCATCGCCCTGGCCGAGATGGCGATCTTCCTGCATCAGCACTATCAGCTCGAAGAGGCCCTGTTCTGGCAGATGACTGCCGAGGTCATCACGGCTTACCAGGCTGAACATCCGCAACACCGTCCGCGTTATGCCGCGTTTGATGTGTTTGCGCCGTTCTATGAAGTGGAAGAGCTGACCAAACGCCGACTGCTGGGCGACGGCGAACGTCGTTTCAAATCGGTGCCGAATCCGCTGCACGCGTTCCGGCCGCAATCATGCTGAGGACCAATCTGCTCAAGCAGAAGCTCAGGACAGGTGAGCCGGTCTACGGCCTGATCAGCTCGATTCCGTCGCCAGCGGCCATCGAACTGATTGCCGAAGCCTGTTTCGATTTTGTGATCATCGATATGGAACACGTGCTGATCAATCCCGAGACCGTGGAGAACATGATCCGCACCGCCGAAAGTTACGCGCTGACGCCGCTGGTGCGGGTGTCGGATCTCAACCCGAAAACCCTGCTGCGCCTGCTCGATGGCGGCGCCCAGGGCATTGTGTTGCCGATGATCGAAGGCCCCGAGCCTTTGGCCGAAAGCATTCGAGCCTGCAAATACCACCCGCAGGGCACCCGCAGCCTGAATGCCGGGCGCCCCGGTGCGTTTGGCAAACACAGTCTGGCGGAGTACGTCACGCTGGCCAACGAGCAAATCATGGTCGTGGCGATGATCGAAAGTGCCGAAGGTGTGCGGCGCGCGGCAGAAATTGCCGCCGTGCCCGGCCTCGACATGATCCTCGAAGGGGCTGCCGATTTGTCGCAATCGATGGGCATGCCCTGGCAGATCGACCGACCGGAGGTGCAGCAAGCGCTGCTCTCCAGTTGGCAAGCGGCGAGTGCCGCAGGCGTGCCGTATTGCGCGATTCCGCGTCAGCCGGGTGACCACCAACGATGGTTGGCGCGCGGCGTAAAAAGTTTTGTTTTGGGTGACGAGCGTGGCATCGCTTTTCGTGCCCTCCAGGCCAAATTGGCCGCCACTTCAGCAGAAGGAAAATAATCGGATGAACTTCACCACAATGGCCGCCGACAAGGTGATGCAGGATCTGGTCGATTGTTTGCTGGCCGAACATTTTTTCGGGGCCGAGCCGCTGAATCTGGTGGCGCCTTCGTCATCGGCCGATCAGCCGTTTACCGGATTGAGCGCCGAACAACGGATCTGGGAATGGCCTATCGATTCCCAAGGTTGCATCGTCATTGCCCTGCGCCCCGGCATTACCCAGCAATGGGAAAAAGTACCGGGCACGCCGGTTTGGGCGCGCCAGAATGACCAGCTGACCGCGCTGTCACCCGAGGCTTTCACGACCCAGGTGTTGGCCGGCATGACTGATCGCTACCCGGACAATGAAAAAGGCTTCGCCCTGTTTCTGGATGTGCTGCGCACCAGCGTCCGGCAAACCGAGTTGTCCCTGGCTCATCGCGTCGACAGCGAACGCTTGCTGGAAAAGAGCAACGCGGACTTCTTCCTGGCGATGGAACAGTGGGCTTCGCTGCGTGATCGTCCCTACCATCCGCTGGCCAAAGCCAAGCAGGGTTTGGACGACGCCGAATATCAGCAATACCAGGCGGAATTCGCCCGGCCGGTGGCGCTCAATTGGGTCGCGGTCGACCGCACGTTGCTGCAATGCGGCGGCGGTGTGACTGACCTGGCGCAGAGCTATCCCGCCCAGTACCTGTTGCCGCCGCCGTTGCAGGCCAACTTGCAACAAGAGTTGCAGCAGCGAGGGATTGCCCACAGCCACATCGCGCTGCCGGTGCACCCGTGGCAGTTTGAACATGTGCTGGAGGCGCAACTTGGCGACGCGTTCGCCAAGGGTGACTGCCATCGCCTGGACTTCAGCGACGCTGATTTCTTCGCCACTTCGTCGTTGCGCTCGATGACGCCGTGCTTCAACAGTGCCGATTACCTCAAGTTGCCGATGGCGATCTATTCGCTGGGCGCTTCGCGTTATCTGCCCGCGGTGAAAATGATCAACGGCGGCTTGAGTGAGGCGTTGCTACGCCAGGCACTGGGCAAGGATCAAACCCTGCAGCAGTCGCTGCACCTGTGCGACGAAACCAAATGGTGGGCATTCATGCCGCCAGACGCGACGCTGTTTGACGAAGCGCCGCGTCACCTGTCGGCCATGGTGCGCGGCTATCCGCCCGCGCTGCTGGAAGATTCGGATACCCGACTGGTGCCCATGGCCGCCCTCGGCACGCCGTTGCCCGGAAGCAATCAACACTTCTTCGATGACTGGATGGCCTACCGTCAACTGCCGGCCAACGCCGCGTCGGTGATGACCCTGTTCCGCGAGCTGTGCCACAGCTTCTTCGATATCAACCTGCGGATGTTCCGCATCGGCATGCTGGGTGAAATTCACGGGCAGAACGCGGTGCTGGTGTGGAAGGCCGGTTACGCCCAGGGCTTGCTGTTGCGCGATCACGATTCGTTGCGCATCTTCGTGCCGTGGCTGGAACGCAACGGTCTGGCGGATCCGGCTTACCGGTTGAAGAAGGGGCACGCCAACACGCTGTACCACGATCGCCCCGAAGACTTGTTGTTCTGGTTGCAGACACTGGGTATTCAGGTCAACCTCCGCGCCATCATCGATACGCTGGCTGAGGTCTACGCATTGCCGGCCACTCAATTGTGGAAGGCGATGGGCGAAGTGCTCAACGAGTTGATCGATACCATCGAATTTGATGCCGAGGCGCGGATCATGATCAAGCACCAGTTATTCGAATCGCCGCACTGGCCGCAGAAGTTGCTGCTCACCCCGATGATCGAGCGCGCGGGCGGCCCCGGCAGCATGCCGTTTGGCAAAGGCCATGTGGTCAACCCGTTTCACAGGCTCGATCGTAATGCCTGAACCGCGACATGAACCCTCCAGGCGCACGCTGTTGCGCCTGTCCCTGGGGGCGCTTGCCCTCAGGTTTTCTGCGCCGGCGTGGTCCGAGACCGGCCCCGCGCCGTTGCGGGTAGTCACCCTGTTTCAGGGCGCCACCGACTGCGCCGTGATGTTGGGCGTGACCCCGTGTGGCGTGGTTGATTCCTGGAGCGAAAAACCGACCTATCGTTATTTGCGCACGGCACTGGAGCAGGTGCCCCATGTCGGACTGGAGACCCAGCCCAGCCTTGAAGACATCGCGCTGCTCAAGCCGGACTTGATCGTTGCCTCGCGCTTTCGCCATGAGCGCATTGCGCCGTTACTCAAGCAGATCGCCCCGGTGCTGATGCTGGAGGAAGTGTTCGAGTTCAAAAAGACCCTGGCGCTGATGGGCGCTGCATTACACCAGCAACAGAGGGCCGACGAGATTTTGAATCGATGGCAGCAGCGCGTGGCACAGCTGTGCGAGCAACTGCGGCAGACATTTGCCGGACGCTGGCCACCCACGGTGTCGATTCTGGACATCCGCGAAGACCACATCCGCAGTTACCTGCCGGCGAGTTTTCCGGGCTCGGTGCTCACCGAGCTGGGGTTCAACTGGAGTGACAGCAGCCGGGAGGCGAGCGGGGTGTCGATCAAGCTCACCAGCAAGGAAAGCCTTGCCGTGGTGAATGCCGATATCTTTTTTGTCTTCCTGCGTGCGCAAAACGCGGCGGTGCAGCGCAACTACGAGAGCCTGGTGCAACACCCGCTGTGGAAGCAGATGCGTGCCCCGCAGCAAGGACAGGTGTGGCAGGTCGATGGCGTCGCGTGGAGTCTGTCGGGCGGGATGTTGGGGGCGAACCTGATGCTCGACGACGTGGCCCGTGTGGCCGCCGCGCAGGTGGCTTCATGAGTCCGGGAGTAAAACTGTGCAGCGCGGGTGTCGTGTTGCTGCTGTGCTGCGTGTTGAGCCTGGCGGTCGGTGCCACCTGGATTCCACTGCCACAGATAGCCGCGGCGTTTGTCGATCCCGACCCGTTGAGCATCAATCATGTGCTGGTGACCACCACGCGCCTGTCGCGCACCCTGATGGCGATTTCCGTAGGCGCCAGCCTGGCGGTCGCGGGCGCACTGATGCAGGCACTGACCCGCAATCCGCTGGCATCACCCGGACTGTTCGGGATCAATGCCGGTGCGACTTTTTTTATCATCCTGTTTTCCTCGATCTTCTCGCTGTCATCCCCGGATGCCTGGCTATGGTCGGCGTTCATTGGCGCTGGCGTGGCGGGTTGCCTGGTGTGGCTGATCGGCAACATGGGGCAAGGCAGTCTCAGTCCGCTGCGCATCGTGCTGGCAGGCGCGGCGATCGCCGCGTTGTTCTCCGCTTTCAGCCAGGCGCTGCTGGTGGTGAATCAGGATGGCCTGGACACGGTGCTGTTCTGGATGGCCGGTTCGTTGACCGAACGCAGCCTGTCGACCGCTGCGCCATTGTTGCTGTGCGCCGTACTCGGGTTGGCGGGGGCGCTGCTGCTGGCCGGGCAGCTCAATGTGCTCAACGCCGGGGAAGAGATTGCCACGGGGCTGGGGCAGCGAACCGGCCTGATCCGGCTGCTGATGAGCGTGCTGGTGATTTGTCTCGCGGGCAGCGCAGTGGCATTGGCCGGCAGCATTGGTTTTATCGGTCTTCTGGTTCCGCACATGGTGCGCAAAGGGTTGTCCATCGACCATCGCTGGTTGCTGCCCGGTTGCGCTCTGCTCGGCGCGATTCTGCTGCTGTTGGCGGATACGCTGTCGCGGGTTTTGATCCTGCCTCAGGAGGTGCCGGTAGGGGTGATGACGGCGCTGTTCGGCGCACCGTTTTTCATCCTGTTGGCCCGGCGTGGAGGTCGTTATGGATAAGGTGGTGACCTGGCGCCGGGGCGGGTATTCCCGGCGGGTCAACCTCTCCACGTGGCTGCGGTTGGCGGCGGCGCTGCTGCTGACGGCGTTGGTGATGCTTGGCTCGTTATCGCTGGGGAAAGTCATCCTTTCGCCCCTTGAGGTGATGCGAATCCTGTTTTCCAGCCAGGACGCCAGCCTGACGTTGATCGTCGAGCAACTGCGCTTTCCACGCATTGTGCTGGCGGCGCTGGTGGGGGCTGCGTTGTCGGTATCCGGGCTGATCCTGCAAAGCATCATCCGCAATCCGCTGGCATCGCCGGACCTGCTGGGCATCACCAGCGGTGCCAGCGCCGCTGCTGTGCTTTATCTGTCGTTCTTGTCCGCGACGTTGGGGCAACAATTTTTGCCTCTGGCCGCAATGCTCGGTGCGGCTCTGGCGACACTGGCCATTTATCTGCTGGCCTGGAAGCAGGGGGCCTCGCCGCTTCGGCTGGTGCTGATCGGCGTGGGCGTCTCGGCGATGTTGACGGCCGCGACCACCTTCATTCTGGTGTTCAGTCCGCTGACCACCACCCTGTCGGCCTACGTCTGGCTGACCGGCAGTGTGTACGGCGCCAGTTGGCCCGAACCGCTGGCGCTGGCTGGCTGGTTGTTGGGCATTTGTCCGCTGCTCGTGCTGCTGGCCCGTCAAGTGATGGTGCAACAGTTGGATGACCATCTGGCCCAGGGCATCGGTGTGCGCGTGCAATGGCTGCGGGCCGGTTTGTTGCTGGTGAGTGTGGCGTTGGCCGGTGCGGCCATTGCCTGGGGTGGCGCGATTGCGTTTGTCGGGCTGATCGCGCCGCATATTGCCAAGCGCCTGGTAGCCCCCGGTTTCGCTGGGCAGGCCGTGATGGCAGCCCTGATTGGCGCAAACCTGGTGATGCTGGCGGACCTGGTCGGACGCACGCTGTTCCTGCCCCTGGATTTGCCGGCCGGGATCTTCGTCGCGGTGCTGGGCACGCCCTTTTTTCTCTATTTGTTGATCAAACAGCGTCATTAAGGAATTCAACGTATGACGTCGATTGCAAGTCGCGGCCTGACCCTGAGTTATCAGCGCCAGGTGATTATTGACGCGCTGGACATGCAACTGCCCAAGGGCAAGATCTCGGTACTTATTGGCAGTAACGGCTGCGGCAAAAGTACCTTGCTCAAATCCTTCGCCCGACTGTTGAAACCGCAGCAAGGCTCGGTGATTCTCAACGGCGTGGATATCCAGCAAAAATCCACGGCGGCGGTGGCGCGCGAGTTGGCTATCCTGCCTCAGACACCAATGGCGCCCGAGGGCATTACCGTTCGCCAGCTCGTGGCCCTGGGCCGATACCCTTATCAAAGCTGGATGCAACAGTGGTCGGCCGAGGATGAAACCATGGTCAATCGCGCATTGACGCAGACCAGTCTGCAAGCGCTGGCGGATCGGCCGGTGGATGCCTTGTCCGGCGGGCAGCGCCAGCGTGCGTGGATCGCCATGACCCTGGCCCAGGACACCGGCATCGTGCTGCTGGACGAGCCGACGACCTTCCTCGACCTGGCTCATCAGATTGAAGTGCTGGACCTGCTGCGCGACCTCAACCGGCTCGAGAACAAAACCATCATCATGGTGCTTCACGACCTCAACCTGGCCTGTCGTTATGCCGATCATATGGTGGCGGTGCATGAGCGTACGGCATTTGCCCAAGGCCGGCCTGAGGACGTCTTGACTCAGGCACTGGTCAAAACCGTGTTCGACCTCAACTGCAGGATTATTCCTGATCCGTTCTTTGGTACGCCGATGTGCATCCCGTTTGGTCGGGAATTGCCGCAATGAGTCTGGCTCGCCACTTCACCGCACAAGAATGGAACGTGCTGGGCGGTGGGTTGCGGTTGAAGGACTGCGCCGAACGTGACCCATTACGCTCGCTGATGGCGCGTGACCTGTTGCAGGAAGAAGTGTGCGAGCGTTTGCTGGACGCATTGGGCCCGGTCATTGGCTCACCGTCGCGGAAAATCACTGCCTCGCTGCTGGGCAAACGCCTGTCGTTCCTGGCCACCGGCGCCTGTTTGTACGCCATGTCGGTGTACGACAAAGGACTGCTGCTGACCCTGGACAACACGGTGGTCGAATACGGCCACGATGACGGGCTGTGGACGTCTTCGATGCCGCTGGCTCATTCCCTGCCGCTGACGTACGGCGCAGGTGAGCGCGAGGCCTGGCGGGAAGCCGTGGTGCAGTCACTGTTTGCCGGGCTGTTGAAGCCGCTGTGGCAAACCTTCAACCGGGTGAGTGGTGTTTCACGGCGCATCCTGTGGGAAAACAGCGCCGTGCGCGTGTATTCGTTGTATGAAAAACGCATGGCGAAAATCGATGATCCATCGATACGCGAGCGCTATGAAGCGGACTTCAAATGGTTGCTGACCCAAGCAGAACCTGCGCTGTTCGGCCTCGATTACAACCCGCTGAGCCACTTCCGTCGTCCGCCGACGTTGGTCGACGAGGGGCAGCGCAGCATTCGCTTTCGGCGAACCTGTTGCTTCTATTACCTGGCAACTGAGCCCGCTGAATATTGCTCGACCTGCCCACTGCTGCGTCCGGGGAAATGCCGATGAGTTATCAGATCAACCCTCGCCAGCAGCTCGTTACCTCGGAGTTGCTCAACACCTACCAGGCGATCGCTTCGTCGACCATCGGCCATTTTTCCGATCGGGGTTTCCTGCGCGGGATCAAGCCGCTGTTCAACGACATCCGGATGGTCGGCCATGTCGTCACCGTCAAAGTCTTCCCGCCGGATGGCAGCATTTTACGTGAAGCGCTGTTGCTGAGTGAGCCGGGCGACGTGCTGGTGATCGAGTGTGTGGGCGACGAGGAGTGTGGCTGTTGGGGTGAGCTGCGCACCCTGGCCGGGCTGATCAAAGGGTTGGCCGGGGTGGTGGTGTCGGGTGCGGTCACGGATGTCAGTGCATTGCGTCGCCATGGGTTGCCGGTCTTTTGCCGGGACGTCAGTTCGTACACGACTCGCGGCATTGGCGCCCATGGGGAAGTCAATCAGTCGATCAATGTGGGCGGGGTTCAGGTACAGCCTGGCGACCTGGCTATCGGTGATGATGATGGTGTCTACATCCTCGATGCATCGCGTGCGGCCGAGCTGCTTCCCGAGCTCCTGGCCAAAGAGCAAATGGACCAGCAGCGCAGGGCCGAATTCTTGCAGAGGCTCAATCAGCGAAGGGGCTGACTTCCCGAGCGGAAATGAAAAGGGGCAACTGTGCAGTTGCCCCTTTTTTGCGTCGGTCGGTCAGAAGCCGAGTTTGTCGCGCAATCCGTAATACCAGGCGCCTAACGCAGCGAATGGTGTGCGCAGCAGTTGTCCACCGGGGAACGGGTAGTGGGGCAGGTCGGCAAACGCATCGAAACGCTCGGCCTGACCACGCAACGCTTCGGCCAGGACCTTGCCTGCCAGGTGCGTATACGTCACGCCATGGCCGCTGCAACCCTGGGAATAGTAGATGTTGTCGCCCAAGCGTCCGACTTGGGGAAGTCGCGACAAGGTCAGCAGGAAATTACCGGTCCAGGCGTAATCGATCTTCACGTCCTTGAGCTGCGGAAAGGCCTTGAGCATCTTCGGCCGAATAATCGCCTCGATGTTCGCCGGATCCCGCGCGCCGTATACCACTCCGCCGCCGAAGACCAGGCGCTTGTCGCCGGTCAAACGGTAGTAGTCGAGCAGATAGTTGCAGTCCTCGACGCAGTAATCCTGCGGCAACAGGCTCTTGGCCAATGCGTCGCCCAAGGGTTCAGTGGTGATCACCTGAGTCCCGCAGGGCATCGATTTGGCGGCCAGTTCCGGCACCAGATTACCGAGATACGCGTTGCCCGCAACGATGATGAACTTGGCCCTGACCTTGCCCTGAGGCGTATGCACCACCGGATTCGCGCCACGCTCGATACGCACCGCCGGCGATTGCTCATAAATGGTGCCGCCCAGCGACTCGACGGCTGCCGCTTCGCCCAACACCAGGTTCAGCGGATGAATATGCCCGCCGCTCATGTCGAGCATGCCGCCGATGTATTGATCGCACGCGACCACTTCACGGATGCGACGCTGATCCATCAGTTCAAGCTGCGTATGACCGAAGCGCTCCCAAAGGCGCTTCTGGGATTCCAGATGGCCCATCTGCTTGGCGGTAATGGCGGCAAAAACACCGCCGTCCTTCAAGTCGCACTGGATATTATATTTGGCAACCCGTTCACGAATGATCCGCCCACCTTCGAACGCCATCTGCCCCAGCAACTGAGCCTGCTTGGGACCGACACTGCGCTCGATCACATCGATGTCGCGGCTATAACTGTTTACGATCTGGCCACCGTTACGCCCCGACGCACCAAAACCTACCTTCGCCGCTTCAAGCACCGTGACCCGGAAACCGTTTTCCAGCAGAAACAGGGCAGAGGACAGGCCGGTGTAACCGGCACCGATCACACAGACGTCAGTCTCTACGTCATCCTGCAAAGCCGGGCGCGGCGGAACCGCATTGGCCGATGCGGCGTAATAGGATTCCGGGTAGGGGGTGTTCGCCATCCTGCAGCCTCTGTTTAATATATTTTACGAGTTGTATCGATCCTACCCGAGATAAAAATCGACCGCCAGCCACCGCAAAATCTTCTTTGCAGCCGCAAAATTAAATATTTTGCATATTCATAGGGTTAGCTCGAAAAAAGGTGTTGACACCCCTTCGGAATTCCGTAGAATGCCGCCTCACAGCAGGCACGTAGCTCAGTTGGTTAGAGCACCACCTTGACATGGTGGGGGTCGTTGGTTCGAGTCCAATCGCGCCTACCAAACAAAATCCGCTCTGCTGGGCGGTCTAGAAGGGCTCACCGAAAGGTGGGCCCTTTTTTGTTGCCTGCGATTTGCAAAACTCCCACCTCAAAACGTCAGCTCAACGCCCACCTCCAGGCAGCCTTTGGATTTGGCTTGTTGTATCTACCTTGTGAATCATTCAGCGGCCTCACGGTCATATCGCTGACTTTGCATTCAGGGCGTTCAAATGAAGCGTGCAGTAATAATGTTCATGGTTATTTCAGGTTCTCTCCTGCTGGGAGGCTGTGGGCCTCACTGGGACGACGGAGAAAGGTACGGTCGAGATCGTGATCGGGATCATGATTACCGTCGTGGATACGACCGCGGGTATGACGATGATCGCGGGTATGACCGCCGATATGATCGTCGTGACCATGATCATGGGTATGACCGCAATCGTGATCGTGATCGTGACGATAGAGACGACTGAAGGCGCTGGCCATCGGCCCTCGGACCGGTCAATGATCGCCCGGTTTGCCGATCAGCTTCAGCGGCACGGATTGCCAGTGATTCAGGCGTAAGATAGCGGTGCTACCTCATCAAAAGGAGCCGCATATGATCGCCGACCAAATGAACAAGCAGGTATCTGAGGACAGAGCTGTTTGGGATCAATACTTCTGCGCTGCGTTGATTGCGGAAAGCAATTTGACGGCACCGGTTGTAGGAGGCGCTACGCATGAAGACAGGCAGAATCTGTTGATTGAAAGGGCCAAAGCTCTCGCCGACAAGATGATGGAAAACAGAAAATAACCAGAGCCCAGCCATCGCGCTGGGCTCTTCACATCTGGATCTCGTGCAAGAAGATCCTGTCGGACCTGCTTGGTAGGCCCTACCAACTAAAACTAATCTTACTTGGCGTTCAGCTTCTTCAGTTCTTCATAAGTCGCCGACTGTACGAACCAGAAGCCGGAGATGATGCACCACGTCAGGGTGCCGGTAATGAAGACGCCTGCCCCGGACCAGAAGCCCTGAACGAAGATCATGACCACTGCGACGATCCAGATAACGGCCAGTGCGACGTACAGAACAACGTTGTTTACGCCAATTACGAACTCTTTCACGTCTATTCCCTTTTGAATGTTTATCCTCTGGCTCCTTACGCAAGGGCCAGTGGGCGGCATGATAGGGGGATAGCTGGCTCTTCGCCAGTCATGTCACGGCCTGCAGGCAGATTTCCAGATTCTGGACTACTACTGACAAGCCCGTTTCCTTGTCCCTGTCTGGAGCATCCCTATGCTGTTTCACTGGTTTCTTGCGGCGATCCATCTCTTGGCTGTTGCCTTGGGCCTTTGGGCGGTGCTCACCCGAGGTGCGGCGTTAAGCCGCCTGGCTGTCGGTACGGCGCCGGTTCGCAGTGTGCTGGTTGCCGATAACGTATGGGGCATCTGTGCGGGTATTTTGCTGATCACAGGTTTGATGCGGGCCTTCGGCGGGTACGAAAAAGGCACTGACTATTACCTTCATCAGCCATTGTTCCATTTGAAGATGACGCTGTTCGTGATCATTCTGCTGCTTGAAGTGGCCCCCATGATCACCTTGATCAAGTGGCGGATCGCCTTGGGCAGGGGCGCTTCGATTGACCAGGGTCGAGCCAAGCTGTTTGCACGCATCAGCCATGTCGAAGCGCTGTTGTTGATGTTGATGGTGATTGCGGCCACCGGCATGGCGCGCGGCGTGACCTTCGGCTAAGAACGGCGGGATTCGTCGGGGTTAAAGCGAATAATCTGACAGTCACGGCGTGGCCGAAGCCGGTAGCATCGGCTTCACGTAATCGGGGAGGAGGCGAGTGCCCAGCAAAATGCCGAGCATGAATCTTTAGCCAGCCATTGCGCTGTAACGAACGGGCTGGCTACTGACTGCAACAGGATTCAGGGAGTCTGCGGTTTGTCTGGAGCAGTGAGGCCAGCCTGAATGCGCTGATAGATTTCTTCGCGATGAACCGCAACGTCTTTCGGGGCATTGATGCCTATTCTGACTTGCTGGCCGCTAACGCCCAGAATGGTGATCGTAATGTCATCGCCAATATTTATGCTTTCACCGACTTTGCGGGTGAGTATCAGCATGGTCTTCTCCTTGATTGCTTTGTAGGGCACCTGATTCGGACAGTGCAGAGGTCGGTGGTATCTATAGATTAGTGCGAAGTCTCATGGTTTGGGTGCCTCTTTCTGACGCGCAGATGCTGCATTAATTCCCAAGGCGTAACTATACAGAGGCCGCAACCATCATTCTCGTTGTTTTAAGCCCATTTTGCGGCACTCGGGAAGTATTCATGGATGCTAAAATCGCCGCTTTAAGCATTCTGAGGGACGCGTTGTGCGCAAAATGGTCTTGGTAATTGCGGTATTGGCGCTGGCGGGATGCGGTGAAGGCAAGAGTGTTGACGCGCAAAAGCCGCAACCGGCAGCCGCGACTGCACCTTCGGTGGTCTCCGGTCCGCAATGGGATCTTGAAGTTCGAGGCGAAACACCTCAGGCGGTCAGCGATTTGAGCGGCTGGTTGATTGAGCACAGTTTCGTTTCCAATATCGTCAAGGAAAATGGAAAGACCCGGATTCTGCTCGGGCCATTCGGTTCGAAAGCAGAGGCCGAAGCCAAACAGACAGAAGTGCGCGCGGCGCTCACCCGGGCGAAGAAACAGAACATCGAACTGTTGGTTGTCGACCATCCCGTAGCCCAGTAACAATCCTTTTCCAGACGCAGTCCTCATTTGATGCGTGACGCTCTGGGAAACGGCCGAATCTGCCCGTGATGGCTTCTACGGCTGGATCGCCGTGGAGATGCCAAGAAGTCACTCAGCCTGATGGGCTACTGGCGCTACCACAAAGCCGGCGGTTAGAAACGAACAAAGGCCTCGGATATCAAGCCCGAGGCCTTTTGTGTTTTCAGCGAGCGCTTAACCGCAGGCTTTCATATCGACGGGGCCGACAAACTCGTTGCCGCGTCCCATGACGCACCCCACGCTTTGGTTGCGCTGTCGTTCCCAGGCCTCTACCGGATAGGTTTTATTCCAGGCTTCGTAGAGCTGTCGATCCTGTTTCGACAGGCGCAAACCATATTGCTTGCTCATGTAGAAATACGTTCGAGCGATCATGCCGCGTATGGACGGGCGGGGCATGACCTTCTTCGCCTTGAAGTCGACCTGGGTCAGGCACGAGCCATATTGGCCCGACTGCACCGGCAACCAGCCGAAACTGAAGTTGCTGCGATCGCCATTCACTTCGCCAATGCTCGGCACCAGGTTGTGCAGGTCGGCTTCGGCCTTCTGGTAGGCCGGATCATAACGCGTGCAGTTCTTGCGCCCACCTTCTTGCCAGCACTGACGCTGATGGCCGATCTGCCAGGCCGGAACAATGTGCTCCCACTCGATGCGGGAAGCGCGCTTGGCGTTTTTACGCGGTACATAACCGCAGGCTGCGAGGTTGACCTTGTTGCCGGTGTATTTGCACCCGCAATAGAACTCTGTGGATTGCGGTGCGTAGAGCTTCCAGGCCACTTTCTTGGCTTCGTTGAAGGTGCGTGGGGCGCCAGCCTGGGCGCCGAGGGTGATGAACAAAAACAGCAAAGCAAGCCAGCGGACACTCATTGACTCAATCTTCCTTCGGCACAACCCAAAAAATCTGCACGCCGCCATCGTCGCGATAGGCGAGGGTGACGTTGTCGTTCTCGTCGATTTCTTCGAGCAATTGTTCCCACTCATCCACGGGTTCGTCCGGCAGACGGAAGATCAACGCTGCTTTGGCTTTTTGGGCGGAGGGGGAATTGATGATTTTTTGAACGCGCATACCCATGCGTGCATAGGAGTCAGGAGAGGCAGAGGTGTTGGCCACGGAATTATCCTTATTAAGCTGTACGTGCATACAGTATTTAACTGTAAGCATTTTCGCAACTGCTTAAAATTCAAGAAAATCCTCTGACAGCAATTTTTTCCGTTTGGTGTAGGACGAAGGGAAAATTTTTATCGAAATATCGGGAGGGCTTGTAAGCCACTCGCCTGGGTTTGGCGAGTGGTGGAAGCGGTGCCCTACCGGAGCCGGTCGGGCGAGGGCCAATCAGTATTCCCAGAACATCCGCTGCAGCTCTTTGCTGTCGTTGGTCTTGGTCAGTGCGACCATGGCCAGGATGCGAGCCTTTTGCGGGTTCAGGTCGTGCGCTACAACCCAGTCGTACTTGTCGTCTGGTTGTTCAGCGTTACGCAGTACGAAACCGCCGGCGTTGACGTGGGACGAACGAATGATTTGCACGCCGTCCTTGCGCAGGGCTTGCAGTGATGGGACTACACGGGACGAGACAGAGCCATTGCCAGTACCGGCGTGAATGATGGCTTTGGCGCCAGACTGAGCCAACGCTTTGTAAGCGGTATCGCTGACATTGCCGTAGGAATAGGCGATTTCGACATCAGGCAGGCTCTTGATGTTTTTGATGTCGAATTCCGAGTCCATGGTGTGACGCTTGGCCGGCAAGCGGAACCAGTAGGATTTGCCTTCGACCACCATGCCCAGCGGGCCCCAGGCACTTTTGAATGCCTCGGTCTTGATGTTGATCATTTTGCTGACGTCACGACCCGACTGGATTTCATCGTTCATGGTCACCAGTACGCCTTTGCCGCGAGCCTCTTTGCTGCTGGCCACGGCCACTGCGTTGTACAGGTTCAGCATGCCATCGGCCGACATGGCGGTGCCCGGGCGCATGGAGCCGACAACGATGATTGGCTTGTCGGTTTTTTCCACCAGGTTCAGGAAGTAGGCGGTTTCTTCCAGGGTGTCGGTGCCGTGGGTGATGACGATGCCGTCGACGTCCTTGCTGTCTGCCAGTTCGGCCACGCGACGACCCAGTTGCAGCAGGTTTTCGTTGGTGATGCTTTCGGACGCGATCTGCATGACCTGTTCGCCACGAACGTTAGCCAGTTGGCTGAGTTCCGGAACCCCGGCGATCAATTGTTCGATGCCGACTTTTGCCGCTTGATAGGTCGCACTATTGGCGGCGCTGGCGCCCGCGCCAGCAATGGTGCCGCCGGTGGCCAGGATCACCACGTTTGCCAGTTTCTGTTGGGTTTCGACTTCTTTTGCCTGAAGGGCAGTAGGCAGGAGCAGCAAGAGGGCCAAAGCGCCCGGAACGAAGGTCTTGAAAGCAGATGTCATTATTTTTCTCTCTAGTAGTGAGACGGTGCTGATGCAGGTTCATCTAGATGCGCCCCCAGCGGATCTGAACGCTTGGGGTGAATGAGATGAGCAGGATCTGTACCAGTCGTACTTTGAATGAGAAAAACTTTTAACTTGATGATTTATATAAATATTTATCTGTGTCTCCGGAGGGAGTGCACCGCCGGTTGTCCGGGTTTCCGAACGCGTTGAGTGTTTGTGTTCGGCTCTCCGAAAAGTACTACAACCTCTGTCGAGCAAATCGTCTTGCAAGATTACGAATCATTGCTAAAGAAACCCGCGCTTCGGTCGATGCTCCTTTAAAGGATCTTTCTACTCAGGAGTTCACATGTCGTTATCCATTGGTATCTCAAACGCTGCAGGCGTCACCATTGGTGGCAAATCCGCCGCTACGATCCGAGCTTTGAATGACGCCACCGTAGAGGCTGCCGACAAAGCGCTGGGCACAATGGAAGGCGATGGTAATCAAGTCAAGACTGGCCCTTTGGGGTTGGATAAAAGCGCGGGCGCGCAGACCGAAACCCCAGACGAGAGCAACCAGAGTGTGGCGGTGAAAGTCCTGCTCAAACGCATGCAAGAGCTACAACAGCAACTGCGCGAGCAACAGCAACAATTAGCCGCAGCGCAGGCGGCGTCTTATCCGACACCGGAAGCCAAGGCCACTGTGGTCATGGCATTTCAAGGACAGATTGCCGACACCAATGGGGCGTTGTTGGAAGTGTCCGCGGCCCTGGTCAAGGAACTGGCCAAGGGTTCCAGCACCGGAACGGTGGTCAACACCACGGCATGACTTGAATGCCCGGCTTTTGCCAGCCAGTTCAAATAAATGGTCCTCTCTGCTCGTTGACAAATGTCGGCAGGGTTCGCATAGTTCGGTCTCGCAAACGTTTGCGCGGTGCTCGCGGTGGTTATCCATCTGTGAGCACAATGAAGCCTACGCCAGCGCAAGCGTTGCTCAAAATAATCATAAGATCGGAGTGAACCCATGAAGCTGCCATTCGCTGGACGTCTTCTCGCTGTCGCTATGCTGGCTGCCGCATCCGTCGCGTTACCCGTCTCTTCGGCCTTCGCCGAGACGCCTGAAAAACCCAAAGTCGCATTGGTCATGAAATCCCTGGCCAATGAATTCTTCCTGACCATGGAAGACGGCGCCAAGGCCTATCAGAAAGACCACTCCGGCGATTTCGAGCTGATCTCCAACGGCATCAAAGACGAAACCGACACGGCAGGCCAGACACGTATCGTCGAGCAAATGATTCTGGCCAAGGTCAATGCGCTGGTCATCGCGCCGGCTGACTCCAAGGCCATGGTTCCGGTGATCAAGAAAGCCATCGATGCCGGTATCACCGTGATCAACATCGACAACCAGCTGGACCCGGCTGTGGTCAAAAGCAAAAACATCACCGTACCGTTCGTAGGCCCGGATAACCGCAAAGGCGCGCGTCTGGTGGGCGAGTACCTGGCCAAGCGACTGAAGGCCGGAGACGAAGTCGGCATCATCGAAGGCGTTTCAACCACCACCAACGCACAGCAAAGAACCGCAGGCTTCAAGGATGCGATGGAAGCGGCGCAGATCAAGGTCGTCTCTTTGCAGTCTGGTGACTGGGAAATCGACAAGGGCAACAAAGTGGCTGCCTCGATCCTCAGCGAGTACCCGCAAGTCAAAGCCCTGCTGGCCGGCAACGACAGCATGGCCGTCGGCGCAGTATCTGCCGTGCGCGCAGCGGGCAAGGCCGGCAAGGTGCAAGTGGTCGGTTACGACAACATCAACGCCATCAAGCCAATGCTCAAGGATGGCCGTGTCCTGGCCACCGCTGACCAGTTTGCGGCCAAGCAAGCCGTGTTCGGCATCGAGACTGCGCTGAAGATCATCAAGGGTGAAAAAGTCGACAGCGGCACCAATGGTGTGATCGAAACTCCGGTAGAGCTGGTTACCAAGTAGTCCTTCTGGCGACACAACGGTGCTCGCCCGTCGGGGCGAGCGCATGGAGAGTTTTTATGTCAGTTTCCGCCCCGAACGCTGTCCTCTCGGTCAGCGGTATCGGTAAGACCTACGCCCAACCGGTCCTGACCGGCATCGACCTGACGCTGATGCGCGGTGAAGTGCTGGCGTTGACCGGCGAAAACGGCGCGGGGAAAAGCACGCTGTCGAAGATCATCGGCGGGCTGGTCACGCCGACCACCGGCCACATGCAATTCCAGGGGCAGGATTACCGCCCCGCAAGCCGCGCTCAGGCCGAAGACCTCGGCATTCGCATGGTGATGCAGGAGCTCAATCTGTTGCCGACCCTGTCGGTGGCGGAAAACCTGTTTCTCGACAACTTGCCCAGCAATGGCGGCTGGATCAGTCGCAAGCAATTGCGCAAGGCGGCGATCGAAGCGATGGCCCAGGTCGGCCTCGACGCGATTGACCCGGACACGCTGGTGGGCGAATTGGGCATCGGTCACCAGCAAATGGTGGAGATCGCCCGCAATCTGATCGGCGATTGCCACGTGCTGATCCTCGACGAACCGACCGCGATGTTGACCAACCGTGAAGTCGAGATGCTGTTCGAGCAGATCACTCGCCTGCAAGCTCGCGGCGTGTCGATCATCTATATCTCGCACCGTCTCGAAGAACTGGCGCGGGTCGCTCAGCGTATTGCGGTACTGCGCGATGGCAACCTGGTTTGCGTCGAGCCGATGGCCAATTACAACAGCGAGCAACTGGTAACGCTGATGGTCGGTCGTGAACTCGGCGAACACATCGATATGGGCCCGCGCAAGATCGGCGCTCCAGCCTTGACGGTCAAAGGGCTGACCCGCTCCGACAAGGTTTGCGATGTGTCCTTCGAGGTGCGCGCCGGCGAGATCTACGGGATTTCCGGCTTGATCGGGGCAGGGCGCACTGAGTTGCTGCGCTTGATCTTCGGTGCCGATAAAGCGGACAGCGGCACGGTTGCACTCGGCTCGCCAGCACAGGTTGTCAGTATCCGGTCGCCGGCTGACGCGGTCGGTCATGGCATCGCCTTGATCACCGAAGATCGCAAGGGCGAAGGCCTGCTGCTGACCCAGTCGATCAGCGCGAATATTGCCTTGGGCAATATGCCGGTGATTTCCAGCGCGGGCATTGTCAACAAGGGTGACGAGATGGCGCTGGCCCAGCGTCAGGTCGACGCCATGCGCATCCGCAGCTCCAGCCCGACGCAATTGGTGTCGGAACTGTCCGGCGGCAATCAGCAGAAAGTCGTGATCGGCCGCTGGCTTGAGCGTGATTGCTCGGTAATGCTGTTCGACGAGCCAACGCGTGGCATCGATGTCGGCGCCAAGTTTGACATTTACGCCTTGCTCGGTGAGCTGACCCGTCAAGGCAAAGCGCTGGTGGTGGTGTCCAGCGACCTGCGTGAGCTGATGTTGATCTGCGACCGCATCGGCGTGCTCTCGGCGGGACGTCTGATCGACACCTTCGAGCGTGACAGCTGGACCCAGGATGATTTGCTTGCCGCCGCGTTCGCCGGCTACCAAAAACGTGACGCGTTGCTCAACGAAGCAGCGCCTAGGGATCTCGCATGAATACTGCAGTGACTGCCGGCAAACGTAGTGGCAACTTTTATGGCCTCGGTACCTATCTGGGGCTGGCCGGTGCCTTGCTGGCAATGGTTGCGCTGTTCTCGGTTCTGAGCAGCCATTTCCTGTCCTATGACACTTTCAGCACCCTGGCCAACCAGATTCCAGACTTGATGGTGCTGGCGGTCGGCATGACGTTCGTGTTGATCATCGGCGGCATCGACCTGTCGGTGGGTTCGGTGCTTGCGCTCGCGGCGTCAACGGTCAGCGTGGCGATTCTCGGTTGGGGTTGGAGCGTGCTGCCTGCGGCGCTGCTCGGAATGGCGGCTGCAGCGCTGGCCGGGACCATCACCGGTTCGATCACTGTGGCGTGGCGGATTCCGTCGTTCATCGTGTCACTCGGCGTGCTGGAAATGGCCCGCGGTGTGGCGTATCAGATGACCGGGTCGCGCACGGCCTATATCGGCGACGCCTTCGCCTGGTTGTCCAATCCGATCGCCTTCGGCATCTCGCCGTCGTTCATCATTGCCTTGCTGATCATCTTCATTGCCCAGGCAGTGCTGACGCGTACCGTGTTCGGTCGCTACCTGATCGGCATCGGCACCAACGAAGAGGCGGTGCGTCTGGCAGGGATCAATCCGAAGCCCTACAAGATTCTGGTATTCAGTCTGATGGGGCTGCTGGCCGGTATTGCCGCGCTGTTCCAGATTTCCCGTCTGGAAGCGGCGGATCCGAATGCCGGCTCCGGGCTGGAGCTGCAAGTGATCGCCGCGGTCGTGATCGGCGGCACCAGCCTGATGGGCGGTCGCGGTTCGGTCATCAGTACGTTCTTCGGGGTTCTGATCATCTCCGTATTGGCGGCCGGTCTTGCGCAGATCGGCGCGACTGAACCCACCAAACGCATCATCACCGGCGCAGTGATCGTGGTGGCGGTGGTGCTTGATACTTATCGCAGTCAGCGCGCAAGCCGGCGGACCTGAGACATGGCAACAATCAAGGATGTGGCAGCGCTCGCGGGGATTTCCTACACCACGGTTTCCCACGTAGTGAACAAGACCCGGCCGGTGAGCGAAGAGGTGCGGGTCAAGGTTGAGGCCGCGATCAAAACCCTCGACTACGTGCCCAGCGCCGTGGCCCGGTCCCTCAAGGCCAAAACCACGGCGACCATCGGACTGCTGGTGCCCAACAGCCTCAACCCGTACTTCGCCGAACTGGCGCGCGGCATCGAGGATTACTGCGAGCGTAATGGCTACTGCGTAATTCTCTGTAACTCCGATGACAACCCGGACAAGCAGCGCAGTTACCTGCGCGTGCTGCTGGAAAAGCGCATCGACGGGCTGATTGTCGCTTCGGCGGGCGGTGACGCGGGGCTGGCGGAGGGCCTGGCGGGCGTGCGCACGCCGATGGTGATCGTCGACCGTGGACTGGAAGGTGTGAATGCCGACATGGTGCGGATCGATCACGAATACGGCGCCTATCTGGCAACCCGCCACCTTCTGGAATTGGGGCACCGGGACATCGCAACCATTGGTGGCCCGGCGAGTACCAGTGTGGCGCAGATGCGTCTGGCCGGTTATTGCCGTGCCCTGAAAGAGGCAGGTGTCGAAGTAGCACGCGAGCGCATGCTGGAAAGCGACTTCACCAGTACTGGCGGTTACAACACTGCCGCGATCCTGCTGGAAAACAACCCGCCCAGCGCAATCTTTGCCGGTAACGACATGATCGGTATCGGCGTGCTGCGAGCAGCGGCCGAGCGCAATATTCGCGTGCCGACGGAACTGTCGGTAATCGGCTTCGACGATATTCAAATGAGCCGCTATGTGTACCCGGCGCTGACCACCGTGGGGCAGTCGATCCTGCAGCTCGGCGAGATGGCGGCCGAAGTGCTTTTAAGAAGAATCGCCACGCCGGACATGGCCACCGATCAACGGATCGTGACGCCCAGTATTGTCCTGCGGGAGTCGACTGCGCCGCTGGCCGGCGTGTTCGCCCAGTTCCGTTGAAATAGAAAGCCGCAAAATCAACAGCACCGCTGAAACAGAATTGATGAGTAGTGACGCATGCCAGCAAAAGTAGTGGTTATCGGCAGTCTGAACATGGACCTGGTCACCCGGGCGCCACGGCTGCCCCGTGGTGGTGAAACGCTGATCGGCGAGTCGTTTGCCACGGTTTCCGGTGGCAAGGGCGCGAATCAGGCAGTTGCCGCGGCGAGACTGGGGGCGCAGGTGTCGATGGTTGGTTGCGTGGGCAGCGATGCCTACGGCGAACAATTGCGCGGGGCGCTGTTGGCTGAGCAGATCGATTGCCAAGCGGTCAGCACCGTCGACGATTCCAGTGGCGTAGCGTTGATCGTGGTCGATGACAACAGCCAGAACGCAATCGTGATCGTTGCCGGTGCGAACGGTGCGCTGACTGCAGAGGTAATTGATCGTTTCGACGCCGTGTTGCAGGCGGCGGACGTGATCATCTGCCAGCTGGAAGTCCCGGATGCCACGGTCGGTCATGCGCTCAAGCGCGGCCGTGAGTTGGGCAAGACCGTGATCCTCAACCCGGCGCCGGCCAGCCGTCCGCTGCCGGCGGAATGGTACGCGTCCATCGATTATCTGATTCCCAATGAAAGCGAAGCTGCGGCACTGAGTGGTGTGCCAGTGGATTCCCTGGCATCTGCCGAAACCGCTGCATCCCGGCTGATCTCGTTGGGCGCCGGCAAGGTCATCATCACCCTCGGTGCTCAAGGTTCGCTGTTTGCCAACGGCAAAGGCTTCGAGCACTTCCCTGCGCCGAAGGTGAAAGCTGTCGATACCACGGCGGCTGGCGACACCTTCGTCGGTGGTTTCGCCGCTGCGCTGGCGGCTGGCAAAAGCGAAGCCGACGCGATCCGTTTCGGCCAGGTCGCCGCCGCGCTGTCGGTGACCCGTGCTGGCGCGCAACCCTCGATTCCCAACTTGTCCGACGTACAGGCCTTTAACGCACCATGAAAAAGACCCCTTTGCTCAATGTCGCGTTATCGCGGCTGATCGCCTCCCTGGGCCATGGCGACATAGTAGTAATTGGCGACGCGGGTCTGCCGGTGCCGCCAGGCGTTGAGCTGATTGACCTGGCCCTGACCCACGGTATCCCGGACTTCGTCAGCACATTGAAGGTTGTGCTCAGCGAAATGCAGGTCGAGAGCCATGTATTGGCCCATGAGATCCTGGGCAAAAAGCCTTCGGCATTGGCAACGCTCGATGAGCTGAATGCCGACGGTGCGCTGGGTCGGCGTGAGCTGCTCAGTCATGACCAGTTCAAAGTCCTCAGCCGACAGGCACGGGCGATTGTTCGTACGGGCGAATGTCAGCCGTACTGCAACATCGTGCTGGTGGCAGGGGTTACGTTCTAACTCGCTGTTGTCTTTCTGTTGTCCCACGCACAAGGAGTGCGCTATGTACCGCTATGCTCAGAAACTGCACCACCTGCTCCGGAGTTTGCTGCTTTTGTCCCTGATTACCGCAACAAGCGCCCAGGCGGCGGAAAAGATCGACTTGATCATCGACACCGACCCGGGTGCCGATGACGTGGTTGCCTTGCTGTTTGCGCTGGCATCGCCGCAAGAGCTGAACATTCGTGCGCTGACCACCGTCGCCGGCAATGTGCGTCTGGACAAGACTTCGCGTAATGCGCGACTGGCCCGCGAGTGGGCGGGACGCGAGGAGGTGCCGGTCTACGCGGGCGCTCCGAAGCCGCTGATGCGTACGCCGATCTATGCCGAGAACATCCATGGCAAGGAAGGACTTTCGGGCGTCACCGTACATGAGCCGAAAAAAGGCCTGGCCCAAGGCAATGCGGTCAATTACCTGATCGACACTTTGAAAGCCGCCAAGCCCCACAGCATCACTATCGCCATGCTCGGTCCGCAGACCAACCTGGCCCTGGCGCTGATCCAGGAACCTGAGATCGTTCAGGGCATCAAGGAAGTGGTGATCATGGGCGGGGCGCACTTCAATGGTGGCAACATTACTCCGGTGGCTGAGTTCAACCTGTTCGCCGACCCACAGGCTGCAGAAGTGGTGCTGAAAAGCGGAGTGAAGCTGACCTACCTGCCGCTGGACGTAACCCACAAGATTCTCACCAGTGACGCGCGTCTTAAACAGATCGCGGCTATCAACAACAATGCCAGCAAGCTGGTGGGCGATATTCTCAATGAGTACGTCAAAGGCGACATGGAGCACTACGGCATTCCGGGTGGCCCGGTGCATGACGCGACGGTCATCGCCTACCTGCTCAAGCCGGAGCTGTTCACCGGTCGCTCGGTGAATGTGGTGGTTGATAGTCGTGAAGGCCCGACGTTCGGCCAAACCATCGTCGACTGGTATGACGGCTTGAAAGCGCCGAAAAACGCTTTCTGGGTAGAAAGTGGCGACGCCCAGGGCTTCTTTGACCTGCTGACCGAGCGTCTGGCTCGCCTGAAGTAAGCCATATACCCGCAGGTGCCAGCCTGCGGGTTTTACCTTTACTCGCTATCTATCAGGCCAATAAAGTCGGCAGGGTACTTCTCGAATACCTGTGCGATGAATATCTGGGCGGCTTGGGTTCCCAATTCCTTGACTAATAGATCGATACCAATGATCGCCAACTCTTCCGGACTGCCCGGGCTGTAAGAGCTGTGGCCCTGGGGCCACTTGGCTTTGATGTCGGCGTCGATGCTTACGGTGGTCATGATGGCGCTCGTGAAGTCGGGAAAGTCTGAGTGTCGAGTAAACCATTTTGGGCTGCTTTTGACACTCCGACTTAGGCATGAGGGGAGGGCTATGCGACACTTGGTCTTTGACGATTTTTCAAGGACTGTGCTGTGCAGATCGATTTGAACACTCCTGACGGCTTGACCCTTGAGGCGGTGCGTCAGCTGCTGGCCTCTTCCAGCGACGATGAGCACACTCAATTGCGAGTCACCAAGGGCGGCATCGCCTACATTTCGTCAGGCGTTGTAGGCGGTACTGATATCAGTGGACTGTTGTTTCGTCTGGAGACGTGGGCCAAGGGTTCCGGTTATGTAGGATTGGTCGCGGCCAGTGACGAGGTATGGGTCATGCAGATTTTCAACGCGCTGAAAGAGAACTGGCCGATTCCGCCGTTTGACTACATTGACGTCTATTGAGCGCTGTTCATATTCAGTCACGATTGAGTGGTAAACGGCAGGGCAATGCTCAGGCAAACTCGCCGCGTGTCCCAATAGAGGGCAGGGTGCTAGTACTCTCCGTGAAACAAAACGCCAGATTGGCGGTCGCACGATCTCAGCTTAACTATTGAAAAAGGAGGCTTCATGCCTTGGAAGCTCGCGTCATTGGGTACTTTGTTCGCCGTTGCCATGTTGGCCGGTTGCAGCACTACCTCCACCGAGTCGACAACAGACCCTGTCACCACGACTGACACGGGCCACAGCCGTTGTGAGGCAAAAGCTGCCGAATTCACCATTGGCAAAAAGGCTTCGCCTGAACTGCTGGAGCAGGCACGCACTCGCGCAGGTGCGCAAAATGCACGGTTCCTCTTGCCCACCGACATGGTGACCCTGGAGTACCGCTCCGATCGTCTTAACCTGAACACCGATGCCAGCCGGGTTGTGACCCGAGTCAACTGTGGCTGATCATTTCGCGCTTTTGTTTCGCCCATAAAAAACCCCGTCACATGGACGGGGTTTTTTTAGTGCGCCAGAAACTTACTCTGGGCGAACTTGTGCAGCTTGCATACCCTTTTGGCCTTTCTCAGCCACGAAGGAAACGGTTTGGCCTTCTTTCAGGCTTTTGAAACCGTCGCTTTCGATAGCTTTGAAGTGTACGAACAGGTCGTCACCGCCACCTTGAGGAGTGATGAAGCCGAAGCCTTTTTCATCGTTGAACCATTTAACGGTGCCGGTTTGGCGATTAGACATGGTGTATCTCCAAGAAACATATATTTTCAGTAGTGCTGTGCTGCTCAGGCCAACTGGGCACACCGGGGTATCATAGTCGAAATGTTCGCTTTGGGAGCCCCCCGGACGTGCTGTTTGCCCAGCAGTCGCGTTCCGTTTGCTGCTTGATGTAGCTGAAAGCCCCGTTTTACAAGGCTTTCAGCCGAAAGTAAAGACGATAAAAAAACCTGTAAAACCTGCATAAATTGTACGAAAAATCGGTTTTCAGAGGCTTTTTACTGTCGTTGCAGGCGAAAAAAGCGCTCTGTCGGGCTTATTTTTTCGCTTTGTTTTCGGCTTTACAGGACGAGATTTGGGTCAATGCTTTTTGTTTCAGGGCATCACTGGCAGTGTTGTCCATCAGGGACTGAATGTCTTTGGCAGGGTACGACTTGATCGCATCGGCGCCGCAAGCGCAGTGAGACTTCGCTGCAGCAGCTCCGATCTGTGGCGTAGCTGCTTCTGTGCACTGAGCCATGTATTTCTCGCGTTCGCCCTTCGGCCAATCGGCATGGGCGGCCAGTGGCAGCAGCAAAACGATAGGGGCGACTACTGCGAATAAACGTTTCAGATGCATGCTGGGATGCTCCTTGTGGGTCAATGTCTTGTTATCTGAGGGGTAAAACAGGGTTCTAGTTCAGCACTCTGGCATAAAATTGCCCGATTCGCCCCAAGACAAAGCCTCGGCGCATCGACGACCGTTCATCTGTGCTAGCATGCCTGCCTCGGGCGTTTGCAGGCTCCGGATGGCCTTCAGTCCCGGTAGCGGCAAATGTGCGAATAACCCTGATTTGAATCCCAGTCACTCTGGTTCGGTTTTCCGGTTGGCCGCAAGGCTCCTGCCGCTGTAAGGCAGGCGTTCGTCATTGAATGGCCTGGATCGGATCTTGTACTGGCTCATCCCAACCCACGTGACCTTTGGTAGGGGTCACCACTAGGAGAGGAGGCGCCATGCCAACTATTACTCTTCCCGACGGCAGTCAACGTTCATTCGATCACCCGGTATCCGTAGCCGAGGTCGCTGCATCCATTGGTGCAGGCCTGGCCAAAGCCACCGTGGCCGGCAAGGTCGATGGCAAGCTGGTCGACGCCAGCGACATCATCGGCAGCGACGCTACGCTGCAAATCATTACGCCAAAGGATGAAGAGGGGCTCGAGATCATTCGCCACTCTTGCGCCCACCTGGTTGGCCATGCGGTCAAGCAGCTGTACCCGACGGCCAAGATGGTCATCGGTCCGGTCATCGACGAAGGCTTCTATTACGACATCGCCTTCGAACGTCCTTTCACTCCGGACGACCTGGCCGCCATCGAACAGCGCATGCAGCAGCTGATCGAAAAAGATTACGACGTGATCAAGAAAGTCACTCCGCGTGCCGAAGTGATCGAAGTGTTCAAGGCCCGCGGTGAAGACTACAAACTGCGCCTGGTCGAAGACATGCCGAACGAACAGGCCATGGGTCTGTACTATCACGAAGAATATGTCGACATGTGCCGCGGTCCGCACGTGCCTAACACGCGCTTCCTGAAATCCTTCAAGCTGACCAAGTTGTCCGGCGCCTACTGGCGTGGCGATGCCAAGAACGAGCAATTGCAGCGCGTTTACGGCACGGCGTGGGCAGACAAAAAGCAGCTGGCGGCTTACATCCAGCGCATCGAAGAAGCCGAGAAGCGCGATCACCGCAAGATCGGCAAGCGTCTGGGTCTGTTTCACACCCAGGAAGAGTCGCCGGGCATGGTGTTCTGGCATCCGAACGGCTGGACTCTGTACCAGGTGCTCGAGCAATACATGCGCAAGGTTCAGCGCGACAACGGTTACCTGGAGATCAAAACTCCGCAGGTCGTTGACCGCAGTCTGTGGGAGAAGTCCGGGCATTGGGCCAACTACGCCGACAACATGTTCACCACGCAGTCGGAAAACCGTGACTACGCCATCAAGCCGATGAACTGCCCTTGCCACGTGCAAGTGTTCAATCAGGGCCTGAAAAGCTACCGTGAACTGCCAATGCGCCTGGCCGAATTCGGTGCTTGCCATCGTAATGAGCCATCGGGCGCACTGCACGGCATCATGCGTGTGCGCGCGTTCACTCAGGACGACGCCCACATCTTCTGCACTGAAGAGCAGATGCAGGCCGAATCCGCTGCGTTCATCAAGCTGACCATGGACGTTTATGCCGACTTCGGCTTCAAAGACGTCGAGATGAAGCTGTCCACTCGTCCGGAAAAACGCGTCGGTTCCGACGAATTGTGGGATCGCGCCGAAGCGGCCCTGGCTGCAGCCCTTGATAGTGCTGGCCTGCCGTACGATCTGCAGCCGGGCGAGGGTGCGTTCTACGGTCCGAAGATCGAATTTTCGCTGAAAGATTGCCTTGGTCGCGTCTGGCAGTGTGGTACCCTTCAGCTCGATTTTAACCTGCCTGTCCGTCTGGGAGCCGAATACGTCTCTGAAGATAACAGTCGCAAGCACCCGGTTATGTTGCACCGGGCGATCCTTGGCTCCTTCGAACGTTTCGTCGGAATCCTGATCGAGCACTACGAGGGTGCATTCCCTGCGTGGCTGGCTCCGACCCAGGCAGTGATCATGAATATCACTGATAAACAGGCTGATTTCGCCGCTGAGGTTGAAAAAACTCTCAACGAAAGCGGATTTCGTGCCAAGTCTGACTTGAGAAATGAAAAGATCGGCTTTAAAATCCGCGAGCATACTTTGCTCAAGGTTCCTTATCTCTTGGTTATCGGAGATCGGGAAGTCGAGATGCAGACTGTCGCTGTGCGTACTCGTGAAGGTGCTGACCTGGGCTCGATGCCCGTCGCCCAGTTCGCCGAGTTCCTCGCTCAAGCGGTTTCCCGGCGTGGTCGCCCAGATTCGGAGTAATTACTATTAAGCGTGAAATGAGACAAGATAAACGAGCTGCACCGAAGGCCCCGATCAACGAGAATATCTCGGCACGCGAGGTTCGGTTAATTGGGGCTGAAGGTGAACAGCTTGGGATTGTGTCAATTGAAGACGCGCTTCTTAAGGCTGAAGAGGCCAAACTGGATCTGGTGGAAATTTCCGCCGATGCAGTACCCCCTGTTTGCAAACTGATGGACTACGGCAAATCGATCTTCGAAAAGAAGAAGCAGATTGCCGCGGCCAAGAAAAACCAGAAGCAGATTCAGGTTAAAGAAATCAAGTTTCGTCCAGGGACGGAGGAAGGGGATTACCAGGTAAAACTGCGCAACCTGGTACGTTTCCTGAGTGATGGGGACAGGGCCAAGGTATCCTTGCGATTCCGCGGCCGTGAGATGGCCCACCAGGAGCTGGGGATGGAACTCCTCAAGCGAGTTGAAGGTGACTTGCTCGAGTACGGTTCGGTCGAACAGCATCCTAAGATGGAAGGACGCCAACTGATCATGGTCATCGCCCCGAAAAAGAAGAAGTAATCAATAGGGCACGGCAGGCCTTCTGATTATGTTTATCAACTGAATGCGGAGTATCCGAACATGCCAAAAATGAAAACTAAAAGTGGTGCTGCTAAGCGGTTTCTGAAAACTGCTAACGGTATCAAGCACAAGCACGCTTTCAAGAGCCACATCCTGACTAAAATGTCGACCAAGCGTAAGCGTCAACTGCGCGGTAGCAGCTTGCTGGCACCGTGTGACGTGGCAAAAGTCGAGCGCATGCTGCGCCTTCGTTAATTTAGTCAAGAATAGAGGAAGTAACTCATGGCTCGTGTAAAGCGTGGCGTCATTGCCCGTAAACGTCACAAAAAAATTCTGAAACTTGCTAAAGGCTACTACGGCGCTCGCTCGCGCGTATTCCGTGTTGCCAAGCAAGCGGTAATCAAGGCAGGCCAATACGCCTACCGTGACCGTCGTCAGAAAAAACGTCAGTTCCGCGCTCTGTGGATCGCTCGTATCAACGCTGGTGCACGTATCAACGGTCTGTCCTACAGCCGTTTCATTGCCGGCCTGAAAAAAGCGTCCATCGAGATCGACCGTAAGGTTCTGGCTGATCTGGCAGTGAACGAAAAAGCGGCGTTTGCTGCGATTGTCGAGAAAGCTAAAGCCACCTTGGCTTAAGTACCCCCGACAGTCACCCGGTCTCATCTCTGTGGGGTCAGGTGTTAAACGTCATAAATAGGGGAAGAGCCTTCAAGCTCTTCCCCTATTTTGTATCTGGAGTCTGTACATGGAAAACCTGGATGCGCTCGTCTCTCAAGCACTAGAGGCTGTGCAAAGCGCTGAAGATATCAATGCCCTGGAGCAAATCCGGGTTCACTACCTTGGCAAAAAGGGTGAATTGACTCAGGTGATGAAGACCCTGGGGAATTTGCCGGCAGAAGAACGTCCGCAAGTCGGCGCGCTGATCAACGTTGCCAAGGAGCGTGTCACAGAGGTTCTCAATGCGCGCAAGGCACTGTTTGAAGAGGCCGACCTGGCCGCCAAACTGTCTGCCGAGTCCATTGACGTGACCCTGCCTGGCCGTGGCCAGACCTCGGGTGGTCTGCATCCGGTCACACGCACTCTGGAACGAATCGAGCAGTTCTTCACCCATATCGGCTACGGCATTGCCGAAGGCCCTGAGGTTGAAGACGACTATCACAACTTCGAAGCACTCAACATCCCAGGCCATCACCCGGCCCGGTCGATGCATGACACCTTCTATTTCAATGCCAACATGTTGCTGCGCACCCATACCTCGCCGGTACAGGTCCGCACCATGGAATCGAAACAGCCGCCGATCCGCATCGTCTGCCCAGGCCGTGTGTACCGTAGCGACTCCGATATCACCCACTCCCCGATGTTCCACCAGGTCGAAGGCCTGCTGGTCGACCGTGATATCAACTTCGCTGACTTGAAAGGCACCATCGAAGAGTTCCTGCGCGTGTTCTTTGAAAAAGAACTGGCCGTGCGTTTTCGCCCTTCGTACTTCCCGTTCACAGAGCCATCCGCCGAAGTCGACATGGAATGCGTGATGTGCAGCGGTAAAGGCTGCCGCGTCTGCAAGCAGACTGGCTGGCTGGAAGTGATGGGCTGCGGCATGGTTCACCCGAATGTGTTGCGCATGTCCGGGATCGACCCGGAAGAGTTCTCGGGCTTTGCCTTCGGCATGGGCGTTGAGCGTCTGGCCATGCTGCGTTACGGCGTGAACGACTTGCGTCTGTTCTTCGACAACGACTTGCGGTTCCTCGCGCAATTTCGCTAGTCGTAACGAATTCTTAGGAGAGCAGGATGAAATTCAGTGAACAATGGCTGCGTGGCTGGGTAAGCCCGCAGGTAAGTCGTGACGAGCTGGTTGCTCGTCTGTCGATGGCCGGTCTTGAGGTCGATAGCGTTACGCCGGCCGCCGGCGAATTCACCGGTGTGGTAGTGGGCGAGGTGCTGAGCACCGAGCAACACCCGGACGCCGACAAGTTGCGCGTTTGCCAGGTCAGCAATGGCTCGGAGACTTTCCAGGTCGTGTGCGGTGCGCCAAACGTGCGCCCGGGCCTGAAGATCCCGTTCGCCATGATCGGTGCCGAACTGCCAGGTGACTTCAAAATCAAGAAAGCCAAGCTGCGGGGCGTTGAGTCCAATGGCATGCTGTGCTCGCAAGCCGAGCTGCAAGTCGGTGAAGGCAACGATGGCCTGATGGAATTGCCGGCCGATGCGCCAGTGGGTCAGGACATTCGTGAATACCTGAGCCTGGACGACGCCAGCATCGAGGTCGATCTGACCCCGAACCGCGGTGACTGTCTGTCCTTGGCCGGTCTGGCCCGTGAAGTCGGCGCGCTGTACGCCGCTGAAGTCACCCGCCCGGTGGTTGCTGTAGTGCCGGCCGTGCACGACGAAGTGCGTTCGATCGAAGTGCTGGCGCCAGCCGCTTGCCCGCGTTACTTGGGTCGTGTGATCCGTAACGTTGACTTGTCCAAACCAACGCCGCTGTGGATGGTCGAGCGTCTGCGTCGTGGTGACGTGCGCAGCATCGACGCTGCCGTCGACATCACTAACTACGTGATGCTGGAGTTGGGTCAACCACTGCATGCCTTTGATCTCGCCGAAATTAATGGCGGCATCCGCGTACGCATGGCTGAAGAAGGCGAGAAGTTGGTACTGCTCGATGGTCAGGAAGTCAGTCTGCGTAGCGATACGTTGGTGATTGCCGACCATACCCGCGCCTTGGCCATCGCCGGCGTGATGGGTGGCGAACACAGTGGTGTCAACACTGCGACTACTCGCGATGTATTCCTGGAAAGCGCGTTTTTCGATCAGATTGCTGTTGCTGGCAAGGCCCGTTCCTACGGGCTGCACACCGATGCCTCGCACCGCTACGAGCGTGGCGTGGATTGGCAACTGGCCCGTGAAGCCATGGAGCGTGCCACCGGCTTGCTTCTGGATATCACTGGTGGCGAAGCTGGCCCGATCATCGAAACCGTCAGCGAGCAGCACCTGCCGTCGATTGCGCCAGTTACCCTGCGGGCGCAACGCATCACTCAGATGCTGGGTATGGAAATGGATTCGGCCGAAGTCGAGCGACTGCTCAGTGGCTTGGGTCTGAAGGTTTCTGCCGATGGAGCAGGGCAGTGGCGCGTAGAAGTGCCAAGCCATCGCTTCGACATCAGCCTGGAAGTCGACCTGATCGAGGAGCTCGCCCGTCTGTACGGTTACAACCGTCTGCCAGTTCGTTACCCGCAAGCTCGTCTGGCACCGCAGGCCAAGGCTGAAGCACGGAGCGATCTGCCTGAACTGCGTCGTCTGCTGGTAGCCCGTGGTTATCAGGAAGCGATCACCTACAGCTTCATCGATCCAAAACAGTTTGAACTGTTTAATCCAGGTGTCGAGCCACTGTTGTTGGCCAACCCGATTTCGAACGACATGGCCGCCATGCGCTCATCTTTGTGGCCAGGCCTGGTCAAGGCGCTTCAGCACAACCTGAACCGTCAACAGGATCGCGTGCGCCTGTTCGAAAGCGGCCTGCGTTTCGTCGGTCAGCTGGAAGGCCTGAAGCAAGAGCCGATGCTGGCAGGTGTTGTTTGCGGTAGTCGTTTGCCGGAAGGTTGGGCGCAAGGTCGCGATGTAGTGGACTTCTTCGACGTCAAAGCCGATGTGGAAGCGGTGCTGGGCTTTGCCGGGGCGCTTGATTCGTTCACTTTCGTACCAGGTAAACACCCTGCGTTGCACCCGGGTCAAACCGCTCGTATTGAGCGTGAAGGTCGTTTGGTCGGTTTTGTCGGCGCTATCCATCCCGAATTGTCTAAAACCCTCGGTCTTGACCGCCCAGTCTTCGCCTTCGAGCTCGTTCTTGCGGAAGTGGCATTGGGTAAAATGCCTAAATTCCAGGAGTTATCGCGCTTTCCTGAAGTGCGTCGTGATCTTGCACTGATCGCCGAAAAAGACGTCGCAGCCAGTGCAGTACTGGACGTAATCCGTGAAAATGCAGGGGAATGGCTGACGGACCTCAGGCTATTTGACGTATATCAGGGTAAAGGCATTGATCCTGATAGAAAAAGCCTTGCAGTCGGCTTGACCTGGCAGCATCCATCGCGCACTCTTAATGACGATGAGGTGAATACCACGACGCAAAACATCCTCACCTCGCTCGAACAAAGGTTGAACGCCACGTTAAGGAAGTGACGTATGGGGGCTCTGACGAAAGCTGAGATGGCGGAACGTCTGTATGAAGAGTTGGGCCTGAATAAACGGGAGGCCAAGGAATTGGTCGAACTGTTTTTTGAAGAAATCAGGCACGCTCTTGAAGACAACGAACAAGTCAAATTGTCCGGTTTCGGCAATTTCGACCTTCGGGACAAACGCCAGCGGCCTGGCCGCAATCCGAAAACGGGTGAAGAAATCCCGATCACGGCTCGCCGTGTGGTCACCTTTCGTCCAGGGCAGAAGTTGAAGGCCCGAGTTGAGGCTTATGCTGGAACCAAGTCATAACGACGAACTACCCGTCATCCCAGGTAAACGCTACTTCACCATTGGTGAAGTCAGCGAGCTGTGTGCGGTAAAACCACACGTGCTGCGCTACTGGGAGCAGGAGTTTCCTCAACTCAACCCCGTCAAACGCCGCGGAAACCGCCGGTATTATCAGCGACAAGACGTGCTGATGATCCGGCAGATCCGCGCGCTTCTTTACGATCAGGGGTTCACCATCGGCGGCGCACGCTTGCGTTTATCCGGCGATGAAGCCAAAGATGACACGACCCAATACAAGCAAATGATCCGCCAGATGATTGCCGAGCTGGAAGATGTTCTGGTGGTACTCAAGAAATAAATTCCTGCTTTTAAATACTTCCAGTTTTCAAAAGCTTGCGATATATTCTTGAGCGTTCTTCGAGAAGAGGAACGGATTTAACGCCTAGTCGGGGCGTAGCGCAGTCCGGTAGCGCACTAGCATGGGGTGCTAGGGGTCGAGTGTTCGAATCACTCCGTCCCGACCATATTTTTCAAGGGGTTGCGAGATTTTATCTCGCGACCCCTTTTTATTATTCGGCGTTTTTACCCCCACAAAACCACTGGCTCTGGTGTGAGTTCACGCCGTTTTTGGCCCTTTTTCGCGCTGCCTTTGGCACCAATCCTGTTTGATATTTCTCTTCCTTTCTCAGCTTTTTCGTATGTCAGATGGTCTTGCCTAACGCCTTGTTTCCGGGCAATTAGGGCGTTTTCCCTCACCCGCTCCGCGACGCTAAACCCTGGAAGCTCAGTTCCGATTCTTCGTTCTTAACGGTCACCATCCCAAATCAGCGAAACCGGCTGTACGTCACGCGGGTCGTGCCTTTGAAGACAAACGGAAGCAGCGAAAGCCGGACTTCCGATTGTGCGCTAGGGAAACGGAATAGAGCGCAGGGAGGGCGCATCTATTCGAATTGATTGCTGACGGGCTGTGGGCCTTGTGAAGCCTCGTTGATTACAAAGCCCAGGGGCCGATATGGAATCAAACCATCGCGTCCGAGAGCCTGACTCAAACCTCCAAATTCGACGTTTTTGGGCCCAAATCGCAGTGCCAAACAGACCGCAAATTCACCCGATTTCTTGCTGTTTTGGTGACAAACCATTTTGCAGGTAGTTGGCACCGATTGAGTGCCGCTGAACCCTCGAAAGATCCGTCGGCCGCGGTTTCTAGCGGTCAGCTCGGAATCTCTTGCAAGGTCCTGGTCGATGCCAAATCCGCTGCTAACTCACAAAAACCACTGGCTCTGGGTGGGGCCTATGGTTAGATCGGTGGCGACGAATTCAGCTTGCCGTGTTGAAGCTCCGATTAAATTCAACTACGTCATGATGAGAGGGATTTTTGGCGAACAGGGCAGAGAGTTGCGCATTGAATGCCTCTCGCTTCTGCGCTGCGACTCCCTTGACTGCGGCATTCAACATGGGACGCATCTCATCAGCGGTGTAATCGCAGCAGTACGCTGGCGTACAAGGTTGTTGACGCCATGAGTCCTCCAGGCGGCCACTGTCGACTGGCTCGAATCCAACTTCATTGACAAGTTGCATCACGAGACGCTTGTGATTTGCATCGTCACCAGCAACGGCGACTCCCAGACGGTTTTCCGCACCTTTTGGCTTACCAAGATTTTCTAGCGAATAAGCCAGAATATTATTGAATGCCTTGATCACCGGTCGGCCAAGCTGCTCGCTAACCCAGACGCTCTCCGTTTGACCATTTTCCAAAGCAGCGATGCGCTCGTCTCTCAGGCCAGGGTAGTAATTACTCGTGTCGATCACTGGAACCGAAGATGGCAATGCCGCCAGCAGGTTATTGGGAAGAGCTGCCATGGCTGGTTGGGGGATGGAAACAATCACAGTATCGGCGCCGTCGAAGACATCGTTCAGATCGCAAGCAATAGCACCCGCTTCCTTGGCAAAAGTGCTTACCGAGTCTTTTCCGCGAGAGTTGGCGACGCTGACCTCATGGCCAGCAGTGACGAGCTTTCGGGCAAGGGTTCCGCCGATAGACCCAATACCAACGATCGCGATTTTCATAATGCCTCCAGAGATTCAAAGTCTGGATACGTTAGTATTCGCACTGCAGGTTCCGCAAGAACCGACGATTTAGTCTGTAACCCACCAAAAGGTAAGTATCGATGGCGCGTGAGTGGGAATGTGAGAACCCTTTACGACGGCAGGCCTGGTCTGCCGCTATAAACGCTACGCTTCGCGTTTTGGAGGGCAAATGGAAAATTGTGATTATCAATGAGTTGATGGCCGCTAAAGGCCGGCCGCTTCGGTTCTCCGAACTGGAGAAGCTCATTCCCGATGTCACGCAGAAGATGCTCATTCAGCAATTGAAAGGGCTTCAGCAGGACGACATCGTTCAGCGTACCGTATACCCAGAGGTGCCGCCGCGGGTGGAGTACGCGCTAACGGCGCTGGGGCATGCACTCGGCCCGGCTATGACTGCCCTTATAGACTGGGCTGAGCTTCGTCATCAGCACGAGGCAAAGGGCATAAACCTGTCTAGCGTTAGCGACAATGAGCTGTTGGAACGCTAATGCGCCATGTTGGGCTACCCAAAACGTCAGCTCGTTTCAAATCTGATCAGCTGTGGTTTCAAAACGTAGATTTGTGACTATGTATTTGTTTGGTCACATTGTAAGTCCTCGATAGGGTGAGTAAGCTATTTCCATGAATCAGCCATCAATATCTTCGCCTAGCCCCCGTGGCCCAATCGATCACGAGATTCGCGATCAAATTGTCGCGGCGGCCAACGAACACTTCAGTCAATACGGCTATGGCAAAACCACGGTTTCCGACCTGGCCAAGGCCATCGGGTTTTCAAAGGCCTACATCTACAAATTTTTTGATTCCAAGCAGGCGATCGGTGAAGCCATCTGCGCAAATTGTCTGGCAGAAATCGTCGTGGCTGTGGAGAAGGCTATCAATGTAGAAGACCTGTCGCCGACGGAGCGCTTTCGACGTTTGGTCAAAACGGTGATCGCTACAGGTGTGAATTTGTTCTTTAACGACCGAAAACTCTATGACATTGCAGCGTTCGCAGCGTCGGAAAGCTGGCCCAGTACGCAGGCTTATGAGGCACAGATCAAACGCTTCGTGTTGCAAATCGTGCGAGAGGGGCGAGAGATTGGCGAATTTGAACGCAAGACTCCGCTGGACGAGACAGTAGAAGCGATACATCTCGCGCTGCGGCCATTCGTTAACCCCTTGCTGCTGCAGTACAACCTCGATTTTGTCGAGGAGGCGCCCACGCTCACCTCCAACCTCATCTTGCGTAGCCTCATGCCTTGACCTTCGGCTAAGGTTTATCGCATATCGCGGGTACCCGTCAGAATCTTCAATGGCTTTTCACTTTGCCCTTCTTCCATCCGTCGAAGGGCATTTTATTTATCTGCGATGTGACCATTTGTCTATTTAGTCACATGAATAAACAGGGCGGTTCCTTTCTTCTAATGCTTCATCTCGTCAGTTAGTGAGCGAAGCCCGCTCTCGGGTTTTGGTAGTAGCTGAAAGAAGAGGGGCGTGCATTAAGTGCCGCGTCATCCGGTTAAGTCATCGGGTCGCTACAGGCTGGGCGTCAGGCGGTTGCCAGCCGCCACCAAGCGCTTTGAATGCCGCGACCGCCGCCCGTGCCGATTCCGTTCGTGCTTGCGCCCTTGCATCGGAAGCCTGCAGCATCGTCTCGTCGGCATGAAGGACATCGATCAGGCTGGCCGTACCTTTCTGATAGGCAATGAACGACGATTGGCGAGCTTGCGTCAGAGACGCCTCTCCCCCGGTGAGGGTGGTTGCTTGAGCTTCCCGATTTACCAGTGCGGAGAACGCGTTCTCGACATCCTCGGTGGCGCGCAGCACAGACTGACGGTAAGCGGCCAGGGTTTCGGCTTCCTGTCCCTTGGCTTGGTCGATCTGGGCGTTTATGCGACCGAAGTCGAAGAGTCTCCAGCGTAGCCCCAATACGCCCGCCGACTGGCTGGCTCCGCCGGTAAAAAGGTTGCCTGCGGATACAGCCGTGGCACTGCCCAGCAATGCGCTCAGGGAGAATTTCGGGTAGTACTCGGCAATCGCCTCCCCGATGCGTGCATTTGAGGCTGCGAGATGGCGCTCAGCAATAATGAGATCTGGCCTGCGGCGCAGCAGATCGGCCGGCGATCCCGTGGCCTTTATCTGCGGCGCTACAGGAATGTTCCCCGTATTTGCCAATTGCATGCGGTGAGTGCCTGGCGGCGTGCCGAGCATGACGTCCAGTGCATTCATGGCAGCATCCAGGCCGGTCTGCAGGGCCGGTACTGTCGCTTGGACCTGCGATAGTTCCCCCTCAGTCTGACGAACCTGATAGTTGGCGGCGAGGCCCTTGCTGTAGAGCAATTGGACTTTCTCTAGTGGCTCCTGCTGCGTTTTGACTTGTCGGTTCGCAATGTCCAACCGGGTCTGCAATCCGCGGATAGTGATGTAGATATCGGCGGTCTGCGCGGCGATGGTCAGTCGTGTGGCAGCGACACCCGCTTCGGAAGCCTGGTACTCGGCCAGTGCAGCCTCGCGTCCGCGTCGCAATCCGCCAAAGACGTCCACCTCCCAACTGGCATCGAGATTGACCTCGTAGGAACTTCCGTACCGATCATAGCCAGGGGTTGAGTTCAACACCTGGCCGAGCGGGGTCTCGATTGACTGGTAGGAACGCGCGGCTTGGCCGCTGATGTTTCCCGAGGGTAATAAAGCGGCATTTGCGGCGCCTAGTCCTGCCCGTGCCTGGGTTACTCGCGCCGACGCCTGCGCCAGATCTAGGTTCTGCTCAAGTGCCTTGGAGACGAAGTCGGCGAGCAGTGGATCACCAAAGCCTTCCCACCAGGCGACAAGACTGGCAGGCGTCACCCCAGGCCTCTGTTCGACAGAAGGCTGACCCAAGTAACGGTCCGAAAGCGGGGCGTCCGGACGGTGATAGTCCGGACCGACCGCGCAACCTGTCATCAAGCTGGCACTCACCAAGAGAGCAACGGGGCGGAGGGGAGGCATTGAGGCTCCTTCAATTGAGCATGTTTGTGACCATATTACGTTATGGTCACTTCCTGTCAATCGACGCTTGTTCAGTCAAGTTCGAAATTGACTCAGCGTATACGGCGAATTAGCCGCTGAGGTGGAAGGGCTTAGAACTTCATAGCGTGTGACCGTTGACATAAATGGTCACTAGACTGAGAATATGACGCCTGTCCTATTTGTTTAAGTAAGGGAACCTATGCGCCGGCTTCGACCTTTCCCCATTGCCGCTTGCTTGTTGCCTCTCGTCCTGACGGCATGTGGCGACTCATCCACCGTTGACGATCCACGCACGCATGCCCCTTTGGTGAGGTCCACTGCTGTTCAGGCTTCGTCCGATGTCTCGCGTTCTTTCAGCGGTGTCGTGGTTGCCCGCGTCCAGGGCGACCTGGGCTTTCGGGTATCAGGCAAGGTGCTTGAGCGTCTGGTTGACACCGGTCAGACCGTTAAGCGTGGTCAGCCACTCATGCGCCTTGACCCAATCGACCTGGGGTTGCAGGCGCGAGCGCAGCAAGAGTCGGTCATAGCCGCACGGGCCCGAGCCAAGCAGACAGCAGATGACGAGGCGCGATACCGCAGTCTGGTTGCCGCAGGCGCTATTTCTGCATCGGCCTACGACCAGATCAAAGCCGCAGCGGATACCGCAAAGGCGCAGCTTGGCGCTGCAGAAGCGCAGGCTGACGTTGCCCGTAATGCTTCTGGTTATGCGGTGCTGCTTGCCGATTCCGACGGCGTGGTGGTGGAGACGCTCGCCGAGCCAGGACAAGTTGTCAGCCCGGGACAGCCCGTGGTTCGACTGGCGCGGGCAGGACAGCGCGAAGCCATCGTGCACCTGCCCGAGACGTTGCGCCCCGCAGCAGGATCCACTGCGCAGGCGACGCTTTATGGCAATTCCACGGATGCTGTTACAGCAAAGCTCAGGCTGCTGTCTGACTCGGCCGACCGAATGACACGCACCTTCGAGGCGCGGTACGTGCTTGAGGGCGCGTTGGCCAATGCACCGATAGGTTCGACCGTCACACTTCGGATCGCTGAAGTCGTCACGCAAGGGCAGGGGCTGCAAGTACCGATCGCTGCCGTTTATGACCCAGGCCAAGGCACGGGCGTGTGGGTGATCGCCGGTACGCCGGCGAAGGTGACCTGGCGACCTGTACAAGTCCTGGGCTTGAGCGACGACACAGTGCGAGTCGCGGGCGACCTCAAAGTCGGCGAGCAGATCGTAGCGTTAGGCGCACATCTGTTGCGCGAAGGTGAAGAGGTGAGATTGCCTCAACAGGATGACGAAAAAGTTGCCGAGGGGCGTCCATGAGCGAGGGTCGCTTCAATCTTTCCGCGATCGCCGTTCGTGAGCGCTCCATTACGGTGTTTCTGATCTTCCTGATTGCCGTTGCAGGCACCCTGGCGTTCTTCCAGCTGGGGCGTGCGGAAGATCCGCCGTTTACGGTCAAGCAGTTGACGATCATTACCGCGTGGCCGGGCGCCACGGCGCAGGAGATGCAGGATCAGGTAGCAGAGCCACTTGAAAAACGCCTGCAAGAACTGAAATGGTACGACCGCACGGAAACCTATACGCGGCCCGGTCTCGCTTTCACCATGGTGTCGTTGTTGGATCGCACGCCACCCTCACAGGTGCAGGAAGAGTTTTATCAGGCGCGCAAAAAGCTCGATGACGAAGCCACCAAGCTACCGGCGGGTGTGATCGGGCCATTGGTCAACGACGAGTATTCGGACGTGACGTTTGCGCTGTTCGCCCTCAAAGCCAAAGGCGAGCCGCAGCGACTGTTGGTGCGTGATGCTGAGGCGTTACGCCAACAACTGTTGCATGTGCCGGGTGTAAAGAAAGTCAACATCACCGGTGAGCAAGCCGAGCGCATCTTTGTGTCCTTTTCCCATAACCGACTGGCCACCTTGGGCGTTTCTCCCCAGGACCTCTTTGCCGCGCTGAATAATCAAAACGTGCTCACACCCGCCGGTTCGATCGAAACCAATGGGCCACAGGTCTTCCTCCGGCTGGATGGCGCCTTCGATAAGGTGCAGAAGATTCGGGACACACCCATTGCGGTTCAGGGGCGCACGCTCAAACTCGCCGACGTGGCGACAATCGAGCGTGGTTATGAAGATCCCGCAACCTTCCTGGTGCGCAATAAGGGCGAAGAGGCCTTGTTGCTGGGGGTCATAATGCGCGAGGGCTGGAATGGCCTGGACCTGGGCAAGGCGCTGGACGCCGAAACGACGAAGATAAATGAAGGCATGCCGCTGGGCATGACGCTGACCAAGGTCACCGACCAAGCCGTGAACATTGACTCGGCTGTCGGCGAGTTCATGGTCAAATTTTTTGTCGCGCTGCTGGTGGTGATGCTGGTCTGCTTTCTCAGCATGGGCTGGCGGGTAGGTGTCGTGGTCGCAGCGGCGGTTCCGTTGACGCTGGCGATCGTGTTTGTGGTGATGGCGGCCACCGGAAAAAACTTTGACCGTATTACCCTCGGCTCGTTGATTCTGGCGCTGGGACTGCTGGTGGACGACGCCATCATTGCTATCGAAATGATGGTAGTGAAAATGGAGGAGGGCTACGACCGAATCAAAGCTTCCGCGTATGCCTGGAGTCATACGGCCGCGCCGATGCTTTCCGGTACGCTGGTAACGGCGATTGGCTTCATGCCCAACGGTTTCGCCCAGTCCACTGCCGGCGAGTACACCAGCAACATGTTCTGGATCGTCGGCATTGCTCTGATCGCTTCCTGGGTCGTCGCGGTGGCTTTCACCCCTTACCTGGGAGTGAAGTTGTTGCCGGACATCAAGAAGGTCGAGGGTGGGCATGCGGCTATCTACAACACTCCCCATTACAACCGCTTCCGCCGGGTTCTGACACGCGTCATCGCCCGTAAATGGCTGGTGGCCGGCACGGTTATCACGCTGTTTTTCGTGGCAGTTCTGGGCATGAGCCTGGTGAAGAAGCAGTTCTTCCCGACCTCGGACCGTCCCGAGGTGATGGTCGAGGTGCAAATGCCCTACGGAACCTCCATCGAGCAGACCAGTGCCACTGCGGCAAAGGTCGAGGCCTGGCTGCAACAGCAGGAAGAGGCAAAAATCGTCACGGCTTATATCGGGCAGGGCGCGCCGCGTTTCTTCCTGGCGATGGCGCCAGAACTGCCCGATCCATCGTTCGCCAAGATCGTGGTGCTAACGGACAGTCAGGAGGCGCGTGAAACCCTCAAGTTCCGTCTTCGCGAAGCGGTCGCTGCAGGCCTCGCCCCAGAGGCCCGAGTCAGGGCATCTCAAATTGTGTTTGGTCCGTATTCGCCATTCCCGGTGGCCTACCGGGTGATGGGGCCGGACCCGACGAAGCTGCGCGAGATTGCGGGTCGTGTGCAAGATGTCATGCAAGCCAGCCCGATGATGAGGACGGTCAACAGCGACTGGGGCCCTCTGACGCCGACGCTGCATTTCAGCTTGGATCAGGATCGCTTGCAGGCGGTTGGACTGACATCCAGTGCAGTCGCCCAGCAGTTGCAATTCCTGCTGACCGGAGTGCCGATCACGGCGGTTCGTGAAGGCATTCGTTCAGTGCAGGTGGTGGGGCGCGCCGCCGGGGACATCCGGCTCGATCCCGCCCGGATTGAAGGCTTCACATTGGTGGGCGCGGCGGGTCAGCGTATCCCTCTGTCCCAGGTCGGAGAGGTGGATGTGCGTATGGAGGATCCGATTCTTAGGCGCCGTGACCGCACGCCGACCATTACCGTGCGCGGCGATATTGCCGAAGGCTTGCAGCCACCGGACGTCTCGAGCGTGATCATGAAGGAGCTGCAGCCGATCACAGACAAGCTGCCTGCCGGGTACCGGGTCGAGCAGGCAGGTGCGATCGAGGAATCGGGCAAGGCCGGTCAGGCGATAGTGCCGCTGGTTCCCATCATGATTGCCTTGACGCTGCTGATTATCATTGTCCAGGTGCGTTCTATCTCGGCAATGATCATGGTGTTCTTCACCTCGCCGCTGGGATTGATTGGCGTGGTGCCAACGCTGCTGATCTTCCAGCAGCCGTTTGGTATCAACGCCCTGGTCGGGCTGATCGCGCTGTCGGGCATTTTGATGCGCAATACGCTCATTCTGATTGGGCAAATTCATCACAACGCGCAAGAAGGGCTGGACCCGTTTCACGCAGTGGTCGAAGCCACGGTACAGCGTGCCCGCCCGGTACTGCTAACGGCGATGGCGGCCATCCTGGCATTCATCCCGCTGACCCATTCTGTTTTTTGGGGCACGCTGGCCTACACCCTGATCGGCGGCACTTTGGTCGGAACCATCATGACATTGGTGTTCCTGCCAGCGATGTACGCCATCTGGTTCAAGATCCGTCCTGACAATACGGGTCAAACCGAAACAGCGAATAAGCAAGCACGCCTGGTGGATAGGACGCCATCCCGTCCTCTCGCCGCTCACCTCACCACAAAGCTTTAGCCATAGGCCATAGCGTGGGCGTCGACTGAAAAATGAAGAGGGTTCAATGATTAATCTCGAAGGTCAAAAGCGAATCGTGGTCACGGGCGTCGGAATTGTCGGGCCTCTGGGGTGCGGAGTAGAAGAAGTCTGGAAGAGACTGCTGGCTGGGCGCTCTGGCATCCGTAAGCTGCCCGACGATATTACTGAGGGTACGGGCGTTGCAGTAGGCGGCCAGGTGCCGTCTCTGGAAGATGATGCCATCGCGGGTTACGACCCGGAGCGCATCATCTCGGCCAAGGATCGCAAGAAGATGGATCGCTTCATCGAGTTTGCACTTGTGGCAGCGCACGAAGCTCTGGAGCAGGCAGGCTGGCATCCGACAGAAGTCACAGACCAGGAGCGGACCGCCACGATCATTTCATCGGGCGTGGGTGGCTTTGGCGCGATAGCCGACGCTGTCCGCACTACCGATGCGCGTGGTCCTCGCCGATTGTCGCCATTCACTGCGCCGTCTTTTCTCGCCAACATGGCGGCCGGGCACGTATCCATTCGGAACGGATTCAAAGGCCCGCTCGGCGCTCCGGTAACAGCCTGTGCTGCTGGAGTACAAGCCATCGGCGATGCGGCCAGAATCATCAGAAGTGGTGAGGCGGATATCGCCATATGCGGCGGTACCGAAGCCGCGATAGACCGTGTAACCCTGGGTTGTTTTGCGGCGGCCCGCGCGCTATCAACAGGCTTTGCCGAGTACCCGCAGCAGGCTTCACGTCCCTTTGATCGCGACCGTGACGGCTTCGTCATGTCCGAAGGTGCCGGGTTACTGGTGATCGAGTCACTGGAGCATGCGTTGGCTCGTGGAGCCAAACCACTGGCGGAACTGGTCGGTTACGGCACCAGCGCCGATGCCTATCACTTGACGGCGGGCCCGGAGGACGGCAGCGGTGCACGCCGCGCCATGGAACAGGCACTGCGCCAGGCGGCTGTGAGTCCTGCCGATGTTCAGCATATCAATGCACATGCGACCTCTACGCAGGTCGGTGACAAAGGCGAACTGGCAGCGATTCGTTCGATATTCGGGAGCGACTCAAGCGTCGCGATCAGCTCGACCAAGTCCGCCACCGGGCATCTGCTTGGAGCGGCTGGAGGCATTGAAGCTGTGTTCACCGTACTAGCGCTTCGCGACCAGGTGGTGCCGCCCACACTGAATCTCGATCATCCCGATGAGGCGGCCGGCGGCCTTGATCTGGTCGCACTCAACGCTCGGCAGTTGTCGATCACGCATGCGCTATCAAATGGGTTCGGTTTCGGCGGTGTTAACGCCAGCGTGCTGTTTCGCCGTTGGGAGCCTGAGTCTGAAGTGTGACGCTCAAATGACGACAACCGGAGCTGAGCAGTGGGTGCAGGGGATCCAGACCGCTTTACTGCATCAATTATTGGGCTGATGACAGCTTATGTTCGTATTACGGCGATCTGGTTTGGCTCCATGTGCATTCTGTCGCACACACACACACAAATCCGACCTCAACGGGTATTGAACATCTCGCGAATCAGGTTGGGCGTGCTGCCGGTCCAGCGTTTGAAGGAGCGCCGGAAGTTAGCTGCATCGTTGAATCTCAGATAGTCCGCCACTTGTTCATTACTGAATCCCTTTATCTGATACAGGTAAAGCGCCACGTGCTTGCGCACCAAATCCACCTGCTGTTGAAATCCTGTGTCGTGTTTTTGCAGTTTGCGCTTGAGCGTGGCGGGACTCATGGCGAAGGCCTGGGCGGCTTGTTCGAGGTTGGGAGCTTGGCGCACGTGGCTTTGCAGGTAGCGGTTAACACAGTCGATGAAGCTTGAGGCAAAGCCCAATTGTTCGATTTGTCGGTGGGCTTCCTGGCGGGCGACCTGGCCCGCGGTGGCCGAGGCGTCGGGCCAGGATTGGGCGAGAAATTCCCGGGGGATGCGCATGAGGTCCAGCGGGCGTTTGAACTGTGTGTGCTCGCCCAGGTGCACCCAGTACTGCTCGACATAACGCGGTTCGGCATGGCTGAAGCTGCATTCCCACGGCAGGCGCTGGCCGCTCTGTGACCGGCTCATGGCAACGATTGAGGTCATGCTCGCCTCCAGCAAAAAACGCCATTGCTCGCCCGCGCCGCAGCTGTCCAGCCAGTAGAAATAGGCATGCTTTTCGTCCAGCACCAGCCGCGGCGTGGCCAGCGGGCAAAGCACCGCCTGCTGTTGCACCAGAGTGTCGAGGGCCTGGTGCAGGTTTTGCGCGTGTCGCAAGGCGTGGCTGGCAGGGCCGTAATGCCCCGGCAGCAACCGCTGGCCGAACAAAAAACTGCTGTCATCGGCATCCAGCAAGCGCCGGCTATTGCCGATCAACCCTAGAAATTGTTGCGGGCTGAGACGAGTCTGGCCGGCCAGGATGTCCTCATGAAACAGTCCAGTCCCGCGCAGCAGGCGATGGCTGTCAATGTCCCGGGACAGCGCCAGATCAATCAGGGTTGCGGGTTGGTAATGCCCGGGAATGAAACGGCTGTCAGCTTCGAACCAGGTATTTTTCAGGGTCATGAGCGGGCCTCAGGCAATTTTTGCCAAGGGCTGTTTGGCCCGGGCCAGTGCCAGGTTGAGGCGTTTGAGCAGGGCGTCCGGCGCTTCTTCCACGGCCATGACCACTGCCGTGCTGGCCGACAGGTGTATGCGTTCGCCGTGTTGTCGGGTTTTGTGGGCCAGCCCTTGTACTGCCTGTTGCAGTTCCAGCGCCAGCAAGCGTGCCTGGCTCTCGCCGGTGTTGGGCAACAACACCACGAAACGATCGCCTGCCAGTCGGCAGAGCAGGTCCTGGCGGCGCAGGTTGAGCAGCAGCAAATGACTGAGCGCCTGCAATACGGCATCGCCTTCGGCATGCCCGAACGCCTGATTGATCGCCGCGAAGTTATCGATGTCCAGCGCCAGCAATGACAAGGGTTGCGCTTGACCCTGGCTGTCCTCAAGGCTGCTGATCAACTGGCGTTTGAGGTAATCGGCACCGCCCAAAGGGGTGAGTTTGTCGAACAGCCGGTGTTCGCGAAAGAGCCTTTCACGCTTCTCCATTTGCGCGCTGATCGCCAGTTGTTCGCGGTGCCAGTGATAGATGCCGAGTGTCAGCAGAATCATGCCCACCGGCATCGGCCCGGACTCCAGCCAGTGGTCCCAGGTGATGCTGTCGGGCAGGCGGATGAACTCGTCAAGGCTGTCGATCCACCAGGAAAAAAAGATGCAACTCAAGCCCAGTGCCAGGTAATTGGTGACGCGCCCGGCCGGGCGACTCTTGAGCACCAGGCCCAGCCAGACCAGCGCGAGCAGCGCGGAACCCCCTTCGCCTATGATGTCCAGCCAGACCCATTCGCTGACACTTTTCAGCTCGCCGCAGGCCAGGTGCAGCAGCAATCCCATGTTCGCCGCCAACAGCAGCAGCGCGAGTTTCCAACGATGGGGTTTGAGCACTGAAAACATGGCCGTGATCCTTTGGCGAAGAGGTAATGCGCGTCAGCACAGCAGATGTTTGTGACAGCGATGTGACCGGGGTTTGAGGTCGAATCAGCTCATGGCCCTGCGCAGTTTTCTGTCTGCCAATGCCCTGAATACCCTCACGCAGCTTTCGGCAGGTGCGGGGAGTTGAGTGGTGGCTGGCGGTGGCAGGTCAAATCAGCTCAATGTGTGCCGCAATACCGGTAAAAACCCCGGTTTAAAGCGCTTCCCGCCAACCTGTGTCACAGGACTGTCATCCGTCGACCCTAGCGTGCCCTCCCAGTTGCCGGGCCACTTGCCTGGCGTTTACAGGACTCTGGGGAGGACCACCATGTACCAGCGCAGCAGCACCGCCGGGATCGTCAGCTTTACGCTCACCGCCTTGGCCATGGCAATGGCCAGCGAACGCCTGAGCGCCGCTGAAACCGCACCCAACACTGAACACGTCGAAGTGGTCGGGCAGGCTGCGAGCATCGATCAGGCGCTGAAGGAACAGCGCAACTCCGACAGCATCAAGAGCGTGGTGCATGCTGACGGCGTGGCTCAATTGCCGGACGAAAACGTCGCCGAAGCGGTGCAGCGGTTGCCGGGAGTCAGCGTCGAGCGTGATCAGGGCGAAGGACGGTTTGTCAGCGTGCGCGGTCTGGGGCCGGACCTCAACAGCGTGACCATCAATGGCACGCTGGTGCCGTCGCCGGAAAGCGAACGCCGCGCCGTGGCCCTCGATGTGTTGCCCTCGGAACTGGTGCAGTCCTTGTCGGTGATCAAAACCCTGACCCCGGACATGGATGCCAACTCGCTGGGCGGCACCGTTGATGTGAAAAGCCTCTCGGCCTTCGATCACACGGGCCTGTTCTACACCGGCAGCAGCGAAGCCAGTTATGACAAGAACACCCACCAGACCAGCCCGAAGTTTTCCGGCGCCGTCAGTGATCGTTTCAGTCTCGGCGATGGCATCGACAACTTCGGTGTCGCCGCCGCGCTGAGCTGGCAGAAGCGCGACTTCGGCTCGGACAACGTCGAAACCGGCGGTGCCTGGGATTTCGAGCAGGGCGCCAAACTTGAGGAGTTCGAGCAACGTGACTACGACATCAGCCGCGAACGTGCTGGCGGTGGCCTGAACTTCGATTACAAGCCCGATGACTTCAGCAGCTATTACCTGCGCACGCTTTACAGCCGCTACAAGGACAGCGAAACGCGTAACTCCACCAGCTTCGAATTCGCCGATCCACAGGCCGCAGGCGAATTGGGTGACGCCGAAGGTTCGCGCAAACTCAAGCAGCGCGAAGAGACCCAGGAAATCCAGTCCTACGTTTTCGGTGGCGAGCGCATGTTCGGCCTCTGGACTGTCAGCAGCCAGGCCGGTTACAGCCGCTCCAGCGAAGACAGCCCGGGCCACATCGCCAATGCCAAATTCGCCGGGATTGATGACTTCACCGACAGCGGTTTCTACGACAACGACAAGCCACGGCCGATCATTGGCCAGGCCTTCTACGACCCGAGCAATTTCAGCCTCGACAAAGTCGACTGGGAAAAACAGAAAACCACCGACACCGAGAAAAACCTACGCCTGGATCTCGCTCGCGACTACGACTTCAAAGGCTATGCGTCCCAGGTCAAATTCGGTGGCAAGGTCAGCCGGCGCAACAAGGACAACAACCTCGACGCCTGGGTCTATGAAGACTTCGACGATCTCGGTTTCAGTGATGACCAACTCAATCTGACGCAATTCAAGAAGGGCAATGTCGACTACCGTCTCGGCCAGTTCGGGCCGGGTATCAGTGGCAGTGCGGTCAAGCAGTTGATCGGCGGCCTCAATCAAGCGGATTTCTATGACGAGACCGAATCGCGGGTCAACGACTTCAAGATCAGCGAGGACATCAACTCCGGCTACCTGATGAACACCCTCGATATCGACAACTGGCGCTTTATCGCCGGTCTACGCTACGAGGGCACCGAGTTCGAAGCCAAGGGCACCGGCGTGACCGACGGTGAGTTCCAGTCCACCGAGACCAAGCGCCGTTATCACCACTGGTTGCCGGGGCTGCACGCACGCTATCAACTGGACAAGAACACTCAGGTCCGTGCGGCCTGGACCAAATCCGTGGTGCGCCCGACTTTCGGCCAGCTCGCGCCCGGGTTTGTCATCGACGATGACGAGGCCACGTTTGGCAACCCGGAACTCAAACCGCTGGAGTCGAGCAATCTCGACCTCGGTATCGAGCACTACATGGGCCGCGCCGGCACCGTCTCGGCTTTCGTGTTCTACAAGGACATCAAGAACTTCGTCTACAACACCGACCTGGCAGGCTCGGGTGCCTGGGTCGATTTCTCCGAAGCCCACACGTTCGCCAATGGCGACAGCGCCAAACTCTATGGCCTGGAGCTGGCGTACTCACAGAAATTCGACTGGCTGCCGGCGCCCTGGAACGGCCTGCTGGTTGGCGCCAACACCACCTTCAGCCGATCGGATGCCGAGATCAAAGGCTTCGACGCTGCCAGCGGTATCAATCGCAAGCGCAGCATCGATTTGCCCAATCAGGCCGATACGGTCGGCAACCTGATGCTCGGTTGGGAGGACGACAAGCTGAGCCTGCGCCTGTCGGCCAACTACAAGTCGGATTACCTCTTTGAGCTCGCCTCGATCAATGACAAGGCCCACGACCTGCACGTCGATGCCCAGACCTTTGTCGACTTCAGCGCTCGTTACTCGCTGACCAAAAACCTCCAGGTCAGCTTCGAGGCGCAGAACCTCACCGACGAGCCCTATTTCGTTTACACCGGCAACCGCTCCTACAACGGCCAGTACGAAGAATACGGCCCGACCTACAAGCTCGGCCTGACCTTCACCCACTTCTAAGCCCCGTTGCAGCTCTCTTACGACAAGGACTTTGCCTGTTCATGAGTATTTCGTTTCTACCCAAGCGCCACGTGCTGGCTGCATTGATTTGCCTGACCACCGGCCAGGTGCTGGCGGCTGCGCCGACCCTGTCTCTCAAACCCTGGGCACCGAACCTGTCGGTCGATGCCGTGGCGTTTCTGCCCGCCAGCCCCGACGGCGAACGCCTCGCCGCCAGCGAGCGTGACGGCTTGCTCTTGCTGGATGCGCAAGGCAAGGAACAGCTGCGTTTGAAGGGCTCGTTCAATGGCGTGGACAGCCGCGCCGCCGGCCAACAAGTGTTGGTCGCGAGCCTCGACAACAATCGTCAGCAAGCACTGTTGGTCAGCCTTGATCCGCGTAAGCGCACATGGGGTCAACCGGTTTATCTGCCGCCGCGCGATTACCCGGTCAATGGTCTGTGCCTGTACCGCGACGATGCGAGCAACCTGTTCCTGTTTCTAGTGGGCGAGGAGGGCAAGGGCGAGCAATGGCTGGTGGGCAATGGCGCGACGCTCAACTCCCAGCCACAACGAGTGCGCGGTTTGCCGCTGCCGCCTTCGGCAACGGATTGCCAGGTCGACGATGGCGTCAATCAGTTGCTGGTCAACGAGGAAAACGTCGGATGGTGGGCCTACCCGGCGCATCCCGAAGCCGATGTCACGCGCAGCCCGGTGGCCATGCGTGAACCGTTCGGCGAGATCAAAAAAACCGCAGGCGCCATGGCGTTGGTGCCGGGTGGCATTGTCGCGCTCGACCCGAAAGCGGCGCAATTGCACCTCTATCAGCAGCAGGGTGAACGCTGGTCAGCTCAGGCAATCCTGGCGCTGCCAGGCTTGAACGAACCGGAAAGCCTCGCCCTGCGCCCAACCGATAAAGGCCTGCAAATACTGCTGCGTGACGATGACGACGGCCGACTGTATCAAGGCGTGCTCGACTGGCAGCCTACGCCGATGCCGTTGACGCCAGTGCTGCCAAGCGTAAAAGCGCTGAGTCAAAGTGATCCGGTCGGGCGCCAGGGCGATGCGGCGGACGATCCGGCGATCTGGATTCACCCCCAGCAACCCTCCCTGAGCCGTGTGCTGGGCACCAATAAAAAGCAGGGGCTGCTGGCGTACGACCTGCAAGGCAAGTTGCTGCAGGACCTGCCGGTCGGACGCCTGAACAACGTCGACGTGCGACCGAATTTCAAGCTCGGCCAGCAGACGGTCGACCTCGCCGTGGCCAGCAATCGCGATCGCAACAGCCTTAGCCTGTTCAGCATCGACCGTCATAGCGGCGAGCTGCGCGAAGCTGGCGAGATCCCCACGCCACTCAAGGACATCTACGGCATCTGCCTGTTTCAGCCAGCGAGTGGCGAGCTCTACGCCATTGCCAATGACAAGGACGGCACCTTCCTGCAATACCGCCTGAACGCGCCGAACGGCACGGTGCATGGTGAGTTGGTGCGTCAGTTCAAGGTCGATAGCCAACCCGAAGGGTGCGTGGCCGACGACCAGCGCCAACGACTGTTTCTCGGTGAAGAAGACGTCGGCGTCTGGGCGGTGGATGCCCGCGCCGATCAACCGGCGACATTGAGCAGCGTAATCAAGGTCGGGCCGCAACTGCAGGCCGATGTGGAAGGACTGGCGCTCTATCAAAGTGCGGCTCACGACTACTTGGTGATCTCCAGCCAAGGCAACGACAGCTACCTGGTGCTGGATGCCGAGCCACCGTTTGCTTCGCGCGGCGCCTTTCGCGTCGGTTTGAACGCCGAGCTCGGCATCGACGGCGCGGCGGAAACCGACGGCCTGGAGGTCACTTCGGTGAACCTCGGCGGACCTTGGAGTCAAGGCCTGTTGGTGGTGCAGGACGGCCGCAAACGCATGCCCGAGCAAACGCAGAACTTCAAATTTGTGCCGTGGGCCGAAGTCACCCAGGCCCTGAAGTTGCCTTGACCCGAGCTGTCATCAACCCGTCATCCGTTTTTCATCGAATAGCTCAACGGCCGTCGCGCATCGGCGGCCCGCGAGCATCAGACAAGGAGTTTCACCATGCAGGCCACACTCGAACACATGACGATCTGGGGGCTGATCAGCGACGCCAGTCTGTTGGTCAAAGCGGTCATGCTTACCCTGTTGCTGGCCTCATTGCTCAGTTGGTACTTGATCATCCAGCGCAGTCGCGTGCTGCAACAGCGCGAACGGCAGATGAACGCTTTTGTGCAGCGCTTTCGCGATACGACGGATCTGCTGCCGCTGTACCGGGAAACGGCTGACAGCGAGAACGGCGTCGAGCCGATATTTCACGCCGGGCTTCACGAGTTCAATCATCTTCATCAGCACACGGGCAATGCCGCCGACGTGGTGCTCGAAGGAGTGGAGCGCGCGTTGTACGTTGCCATCAGCGAGCAGGAAGTGCAGTTGGAGAAAAGCTTGCAGTTCCTCGCGACTGTCGGTTCGGTCAGCCCTTACATCGGCCTGTTCGGTACCGTTTGGGGAATCATGAACTCGTTTCTCGGCTTGTCTCAGGTGCAGCAAGCAACGCTGTCGACCGTGGCACCGGGCATCGCCGAAGCGCTGATCGCCACGGCCATCGGCCTGTTTGCGGCGATTCCGGCGGTGATTGCCTACAACCGCTTTTCCTCCCGCAGCCAGACCTTGCTCACCCGTTACTACGCCTTCGGCAATGAGCTTCAAGTGCGCTTGCATCGCACGTTGCACGGCAAGTCGTTGAACCTGGCCGCCGCAGCCTGAGAGGAGAATGAAGATGTTGGTCAGACCGCAACGCAAGCACGGGCCGAAGGCCGAAATGAACGTCGTGCCGTACATCGATGTGATGTTGGTGCTGCTGGTGATTTTCATGGTCACCGCACCGATGCTGACTCAGGGAGTGAAGATCGACCTGCCCAAGGTGGCCAGTGAAGCCCTCGCCACTGACACGCGTCAGCAAATCCTGACCCTGTCGGTGAAGGCCGAGGGCGGTTACTACTGGAACCTCGGCGGTGAACTCGATACCCAGCACCAGACCGACAGCGCCGTGACACTCGACGACATGCGGGCAAAGGTCGCGCAGATTGTCAGTGAGCGGCATGACACACAGGTCTTTATCCGCGCCGACAAGGACGCCGGTTATGGCAGTGTGGTCTCGGCGATGGCGGCGTTGCAGCAGGGCGGGGTCAGCAACCTCGGGCTGGTGACCGAGGCTCTGCAATGACGGCGATGATCATGCACACTTCGACCATTTCGCTGCAGCGCAGTGTTCGCAGCGGGTTCTGGCAAAACAGTTTGGCGGCGGGGCTGGCCGGGGCGCTGCACGTCATTGTCCTGGCCTTGTTGGTACACGGCTGGTCGCTGGAAAAAACGCCAGCCACGCAGCCGACTGTGTTGAGAACCCAATTGGTGATGTTGCCGCCGCAGCCGCAGGCACCCGAACCGGTTCCAGCTTCAGCGGAGCCAGCTCCACCCGAGCCCGTTGCTGCCGCCCCCGTCGAGTCGATCAAACCTGCTGTCGATCCGCAGCTCCAGATACAAAAAAAACTCGAACAGGCAGCCTTGGCGCGCAAACGGGTCGACGATAAAAAACGCGAGCAGCAAGCCGAGCAACAGCGCGAGCGTCAGGAGACGCAACGACGTAACCGTGAGGCCGAACAACAGCAACGCGAACTCGCCCAGCAGCAAGAACAGCAAGAACAGCAAGCACAACGCGCCGAGCAGGCCAGACTGGCGGCCGAACGCTCGCGCCAACTGGCCGCACAGAAGGCGGCCGACAGTCGTCAATATTTGCCTTTGAGCAAGGAAGCGCCGGACTATCCGCAGCGGGCTCTGGACAAGAACATAGAGGGTGATTGCTCTGTGGAATACACCGTCAACCCGCAGGGCAAAGTCGAGAGTCCCAGAGTGCTTGAGGGTTGCCATCCGCTGTTTATTCGTCCATCGCTGGCCGCCGCCAACACCTTCCGTTACCAACCGCGAATCGTCGACGGTCAAGCAGTTCCGGTGCCGGCCGTGCGCAATACGTTCCATTATCGGATCAAATAAGAAGGGCGCCGCATCAACGCCATGTCATGCGCCATGGCTGGACCCTGTTTCTGGCTTTTATTAGTCCGCTCGGCAGGGTCAGGTCCCTTTAATGGATCAATCTGCCGCTGAGTCTTTACCTGATATACGATAAATCATATATTCGGAAAGCCGTATATGAGCTGAGACTTCCTGTTCAGGTAGATCCGCCTTCCGTCACACCCTTCACGAAATTCATGAGCGCATCAAGATGTTCGTCCAGGTCAAAAACAAACACTGAGAAACGATATGGCTGACCATCTGACACCGACCACTGTTTTCAAATGCCTGGCTGACGACACTCGGGTGCGCACCATGATGCTCATCACTCGTGAAGGAGAGCTTTGTGTTTGTGAGCTGACCTGTGCGTTGAATGAAAGTCAGCCAAAAGTCTCCAGACACCTGGCACAGCTGCGTAATTGCGGTTTGCTGTCGGACCGTCGGCAAGGCCAATGGGTGTATTACCGACTGCACCCGAATCTTCCTGATTGGGTCCATCAAGTGCTGACCACTGTGCTCGAAAGCAATAAGCGTTGGTTGAGCCCTGACGCCAAACGCCTTGATGAAATGGGCGACCGTCCTGAGCGGGCACTCGCCTGCTGTAAAAGCTAGATCGTTGAAGTGGTTTCACCTGCCGGTAGAAGACGATCAATCTCCCGGCGAAGCATTCAAAACCGCATGGGCGCAGCACCATCCGCGTCTCAGGCAATTCATCGGCCAGTTCGACACCCAGTCGAACTCTCACTGACTACAGATACGGAGCACAACAACATGACCATCAAAGTTGGAATCAATGGCTTTGGTCGGATCGGTCGCCTAGCCCTGCGAGCAGCCTGGAACTGGCCGGAATTCGAGTTCGTACAGATCAACGATCCGGCAGGCGATGCGGTAACCCATGCGCACCTGATCAACTTCGACTCGGTGCATGGTCGTTGGCACAGCGAAGCCAGCGCCGAAGGCGATAGCGTCGTCATCGACAGTAAGCGGATCAAAGTAACGGCGAACAAAGCGATTGCCGACACCGACTGGTCGGGTTGCGATCTGGTGATCGAGGCCAGCGGCAAGATGAAAACCGTGGCGGTATTGCAGGCCTACCTGGATCAGGGCGTCAAGCGTGTGGTGGTCTGCGCTCCAGTAAAGGAAAAAGGCGCGTTGAACGTCGTCATGGGCGTCAACCATCAGCTGTTCAAACCGGATGAACATCGCATCGTCACGGCCGCTTCGTGCACCACCAACTGCCTGGCGCCAGTGGTAAAAGTGATCCACGAAAAGCTGGGCATTCGCCACGGCTCGATCACCACCATCCATGACCTGACCAACACCCAGAGCATCCTCGATCAGCCGCACAAGGATCTGCGTCGTGCGCGTGCCTCCGGTATGAGTCTGATCCCAACCAGCACGGGTTCGGCCACCGCTATTGCCGAAATCTTTCCGGAGCTGCGTGGGCGCCTCAATGGTCACGCCGTACGCGTACCGCTGGCCAACGCTTCGCTGACTGACTGTGTCTTTGAAGTCGAGCGAGCCACCACTGTCGAAGAGGTAAATCAGTTCCTCAAAGACGCTTCCGAGAACGAGCTGAAAGACATTCTCGGTTTCGAGGAGCGTCCATTGGTGTCCATCGACTACCGTACTGACCCGCGTTCATCGATCATCGATGCGTTGTCGACCATGGTCATCAATGGCACCCAGGTCAAACTCTATGCCTGGTATGACAACGAATGGGGTTATGCCAATCGCACCGTCGAACTGGCCAAAATGGTCGGTCTGGCAGTCTAAGGAGCGGTCATGAAAGCGTTGTCAGCCCTCGCTCCGGAAGTGCGGCAGTACCTGCTCGTTACGGGCAACTATTGGGCTTTTACGCTCACCGACGGCGCATTGCGCATGTTGGTGGTGCTGCACTTTCACGCGTTGGGCTATAGCCCACTGCAAATCGCGGCGTTGTTTCTGTTCTACGAACTCTTTGGCGTTATCACCAACCTCGTGGGTGGCTACCTCGGCGCCCGTCTGGGGTTGAACCGAACCATGAACATCGGGCTGGGCATTCAGGTCGCGGCGCTGCTGATGCTGACCGTTCCGGTGGCTTGGCTGACCATTCCCTGGGTGATGGGCGCTCAGGCACTGTCGGGAATTGCCAAAGACCTGAACAAGATGAGTGCCAAAAGCTCTATCAAACTCCTGGTCCCCGATGGGCAGCAGGGCAAGCTCTACCAGTGGGTGGCGATCCTCACCGGCTCGAAGAACGCACTCAAGGGCATCGGTTTCTTTCTCGGCGGAGCCTTGCTGGCGCTGATTGGTTTTAAAGGTGCGTTGCTGACTATGGCCAGCGTCCTGACGCTGATCTGGATCAGCAGCCTGATCCTGTTGAAGAAGGACTTGGGCAAGGCCAAGGTCAAGCCCAGGTTTCGCGACATCCTGTCCAAGAGCCGGGCGATCAATATCCTTTCAGCGGCGCGGATGTTCCTGTTCGGTGCCCGCGACGTCTGGTTTGTGGTGGCCTTGCCGGTTTACTTGAGCAGTGTTTTCGGCTGGGACTTCTGGAAGGTTGGCGGTTTCCTCGCAGCTTGGGTGATCGGTTACGGCATTGTGCAGTCCTTCGCTCCGAACATTACCGGCAAGAAACGTGGACACGTACCGGATGGTCGTGCGGCATTTTTATGGGCACTTGCCTTGGCAGGACTACCTGCGGCCATTGCACTAGGGCTGAATGCTGGGCCGTCGCAACAGGTGGTGCTGTTGGGTGGACTGATGGTCTTTGGAGCGCTGTTCGCGGTGAATTCGTCGCTGCACAGCTACCTGATCGTGTCCTATGCCAAGGAAGACGGGGTATCGCTGGACGTGGGCTTTTACTACATGTCCAACGCCATGGGCCGTCTTATCGGCACGGTGCTCTCAGGCTGGGTGTACCAGCTGCATGGATTGGAGGCCTGCTTATGGATATCGAGCGCTTTCGTGCTGCTCGCGGCCTTGATTTCTATCGGGCTGCCCAAGCATTCGGTGTAGAGCGACCTTTTCGTGTAATAAATGTCGCTCGGTGTCCTGAGAGGGGCGACAGCAGCCATTGCGCCTTTTTTTGTTTGTCCGTTCGTCCAATGCTTGGCACTTGCCAATACGTTGTCATCTCTCAAATACAAGCACGGACTTCCCGTGTATCAGAACGGAGAGCCAGCATGGACATTGATGAGAATGCTCCTGGAAATAAATCTCAGCAGGGCGTAACGGGCGGCACTGATAACGAAACAGGACATGATTCCAACGAGAAAGAACCTGAGGTTCCGCTGCCTCCAGACGACGAAGCGCCTGTCGATGAAGAAATGGCCGATGTGGATGCCACCAACTCAGTGTCGAGCGAGCATCCAGAGCCTTGACGCTTGCGTGTCGTTCATGAACCTGGCCCAAGCGCCGGTTTTTCAAGCCCGTTCATCAACTGGACTGCACCCCGCGCTAACGCAGAATTCAAATGTGTACGGCCCAGAAAAGCTGGACCTCAATTGCGAGGTGGGTATGTCCATTGATTCGAGTTTTGAAGATCGAACACAAGGTTCTGTTCCGTCCAAGCCTGAGCCAGGTTCCGAGGAGCCGCAGCGTCCTGATGATCCAGGCCAGCCCGATCCTTTAAAAAGGCCAAAGGACGAACGTCCTGAAGATTGGAGAGATCCAGCCGAGAGGAACATGCCAGAGGCGGATGAAGAGACGTCGTCAGCTGACAATATGCGGTAACTGAGATAGCCCGACCGCTCCGGTGCACTTTCCCGTAATAGTGGTGTTGAGTGGCACCCAGGCAAGTGATTAATAGAAACGCGTAATTAAAGATTGACGGCAGATTCTGGAAGTCTATAATTTGCCCCACTTCCGGCGCAGTCGAAACGGAAAACTCCTTGGTAAACAAT
>NZ_JBYTAJ010000032.1:0-67533 GCF_058788075.1 Pseudomonas sp. FW305-20
CAATGGACGCTCTGCGTCCGCTCTTGGGACGCAGAGCGTCCATTGAGGCATTCCCACGCAGAGCGTGGGAACGATCATGTTCAAGGGCTGTAATACCCGACAGCCACCAGAAAATGCCCGACCTTTTTCAGGTAGGCATGCTTGTCCTCGACCTTGCCAGTCACCGGGTTTTTCCAGCGGTATTCGTATTCGCCGTTGTCCTGCCTGGCCATCAGCGCCAGGATCGGCTCCCCAACCGGTTTGCCTTCCGGATCCTTGATCTTGCTGAAATCGGTGTTGATCAACCGCAGGTTGGTGCCATGGGCGACATAACGCTGGTTATCCAGGTCGACGACGAAGACGTACAGGTCATCCTGCAAGTAACCGCCCTTTAGGGAATTGATGGCCGTGAGCGTGCCCTTCTCGTCCTTGGCCAGATCGGCCGCCGCTTTGTTCAGCAACGCCATTGCCTGTTCCGCTGAGGCCCGTGGCAAGTAGTAACCGACCGCCAGGATCCGCTGACCGACGCGCTGGTAGAACACATGCTTGCGTTCGACCTTGCCGTCGGACCAGTTCTGCCAGCGGTATTCGGCCTGCTGGATGCCATTGCCTTCCGGCACTTTCAAAGCGTCTTTGAAGGCCTTCTGCAATTCCGGCCCGAGCACATCGGACACATCACGGCCAATCAACGCCGAAGAAGGTCCGCCGCTGGCAAGCATCACGCCTTTAGTGTCGACCACGAATACATAACGATCCTTGTCGACAAACTCGCCCTGACGGCTGAACGCAGCGAAGGCTTTGTCGCCATTGTCGTGATAGTACGCCAGGGCTTTTTCCAGCAAGGCTTTGGCAGCCTGGCTGTCGTCCTTTTCCGTGCCGGCGGCTTGAACCTGGCCCAGGCACAGCAAAAGCATCACGCCTAGCAAGGCCAACCTATGCAAGAAACCCATTGCGCATCCCTCGTTCTTGTTGGTGTTTCAAGAGCGTAGACGGCTTGGGGATATGTACGAATATTCAGGAAACAGTGGCGAAGGGCTTTTGTGGCGAGGGAGCTTGCTCCCGCTCGGCTGCGAAGCAGTCGCAAATCGGGCACCGCGGATTATCTGAAGGACCGCAGCGAAGGGATTTGGGGCGGCTTCGCCACCCAGCGGGAGCAAGCTCCCTCGCCACAAAGAGCACACCTCGCCACGGGTGTTCAGCATCCGGACTATTGCCCCCGGGCGCGCAGCTGTTGCTGCAGATTCTGGATCTGCGCCTGAAGGGAGTTGATGGTGCGGGTGACCTGGCTACGGAAAGCGTCGAATTCGGCAGTATTGCTTCCGCCGGCCGGGCGATTGTCCTGTTGGCTTTTGAGGATAATGACTTCCTGCTCCAGGCGCTCGATGGCGGCGCTCGGGTTGCCTTGTTTCTTCAGGGCAACGATGTCCGAGCCAAGGCTTTTAAGTTGCGCGTCGAATTTGTCGGTGTCCGCCGGGTTGGCTTTCAGCACGGCGACATCGCTATTCAAGACTTTGACCTGCGCCTGCAATTGAATAGTGGCGGTCTGTTGTTCAGTGCCTTGCTCGGTTATCTGCGCCAGGCGCTTATCCAGTTCGGTGGTCTGTGCACTCATCTGCGCCAGACGCTTGTCCAGCTCCGAAGCCTGGCCGACAACGCCCTGCTGCTGTTTGCCTTGATCCTGGAGCTTGCTTTCCAGCTGCTTGATTTGCAGCTTCAAGGCTTCGCTGTCGCTGGTGACGTTGGTCTGACTGGCGACAACCTTGCCGGAAATGTCCTGCAAGCGCCCCGCCGCGTCCTCGCTGATACGCGCGAAACTTTCCTGGGTCGCCACCAATTGCTGTTCCATCAGCGAGAGCTGCTGAAAGCTCCACCAGGCCAGGCCTGCAAACGCAAAGAACAAGGCGCCGACCAGCGCCCACAGCGGGCCGGTGCTCGGGCTTTTGACTTTGACCACTGGCGTAGTACGCGAATGCACGGAGGTGCGAGCGGTGGTCGGAAAATCATCGTCGTCGAGGCTGTCGGCACGCAGGCTCGGTATATCGAAGTCGTCGTTGGCATCGTTACGCATGGACATTGAGTCAACCTTTGTGGAACGCGGTGATGGCTTGATGCGGCGCAGTATAACCCCCACGGCCGCATCGATTGACCTTCAACCCGGAACTCGGTTCAGTGTTGCCGCGCCAACCCGGGCGTCAGCGGATGTCCTGGGCCTTCCACCAGCAGCAGAATTCATCGAGGGCGGTCCAGAGACTGACTTTGGGATCGTAGTCCAGATAATGCCGGGCGCGGCTGATGTCCAGGGTGAAATTCTTGTTCATCACCTGCATGCCCAGGCGCGACAGGGTCGGTTCGGGGCGGCCTGGCCACAATTTGCACACGCCCTCGTTGAGCGCTGCAACGGTGTAGGCCAAACCGTAGGAACGGTAGCGCGTGACCTGTGGGACATCCATCTTGCGCATCACGTAATTGACCACGTCCCACAACGGCACCGGCGTGCCGTTGCTGATGTTGTAGGCCTTGCCCAACGCCGAACCGCTGGCCAGCAAACTGCTGAGCAACGCTTCATTGAGGTTTTGCACGCTGGTGAAATCAACCTTGTTCAGGCCGTTGCCGATGATCGCGAGCCGTCCTTTGCGCTGCATTTTCAGCAACCGCGGAAAGATGCTCATATCGCCGGCCCCGGTCACGAATCGCGGGCGCAAGGCCAGGGTTTCGAGGCCGAACTCCTGAGCGCCGAAAACCTTTTGCTCGGCCAGGTATTTGGTCGCGGCGTAGGGATGCTTGAAACGCTTGGGTACCTGTTCTTCAGTCAGCCCCAAGTGATCACGGCCATCGAAGTAGATCGACGGCGAGGACAAGTGCACCAGTCGCCGAACCCGCTGTTTCAGACAGGCCTCGACCACGTTTTCGGTAACCTGCACGTTACCCTGATGAAAGTCCTGATAACGCCCCCATAAACCGACCGCACCGGCGCAATGCACCACGGCTTCGACGTCTGAGCACAGATCGCGTGCCAGTTCCGGGTCGCCCAAGTCGCCCTGGATGAACTCGGCGCCACGGCGCACCAGATGCTCCACACTTTCGGCCCGGCGACCGTTGACCCGCACGTCCAGGCCCTGCTCCAGGGCAAAACGCGCAAAGCGCCCGCCGATGAAGCCGCTTGCGCCGGTAACCAGAATCTTCATGAATTGCTCCGAATATTTCGTTTTGCGTTTTGCATATGCGTAAGGCGTGAGGTCTTGACGCTGGCCGTCAGTCCAACGGCACCAGCCATTGCTTCGACGAGCGCACCAACTGATCGGTGAGCAACCCCAGCAACTGACCGCCATTGCGCCAATGATGCCAGTACAACGGCACATCGATCGGCTTATCAGGCAACAGCTCTACCAATACGCCGCGTTCCAGTTGCTCGCGCACCTGCAGTTCAGGCACCAGGCCCCAACCGAGTCCCGCTTCCGTGAGACGGATGAAGCCTTCGGACGAGGGGCATAGATGGTGTTCGAATCCGCCATCGACGCCGACGGACGCGAGGTAGCGATGCTGTAGGAAATCGTCCGGGCCAAACACCAACGCGGGGGTTTTCGACAACAGATCGGCGCGCACGCCTTCAGGAAAATGCCGGGCGATAAATGCCGGACTGGCCAACGCACGGTAGCGCATGGCGCCCAATAACACGCTACGCGCACCCGCCACCGGACGCTCGCTGGCGCAGATGCACGCGGCCACTTCACCAGCGCGCATGCGTTTGAGGCCCACCGTCTGGTCTTCGACGACCAGATCCAGCAGCAGGTGTTGCTCGGCGCAGAAATCACTGACGGCTGCGGCCCACCACGTGGCGAGGCTGTCGGCATTCAAGGCGATGCGCAAACGTTCCGGCAGACCTTCTTCATCGAGTGCCGGCACCAGTGTCTGCAAGTCCCGTTCAAGCAAACGCACCTGCTGCACATGGTTGAGCAGCCGTCGGCCGATTTCGGTCGGGGCCGGCGGAGTCACCCGCACCAGCACTGGTTGGCCGACCCGAGCCTCAAGCAATTTGATGCGCTGGGAGATCGCCGATTGCGACAAGCCGAGCACCTGAGCCGCACGTTCGAACCCGGCCTGCTCGACCACCGCGGCCAAGGCAGAAAGCAATTTATAGTCGAACATCAGTTTTCCTAATGAGCGATCAGCATGATTGGTTTTTCTTATACAGCCTGACACCCGAGAATGGCCAGCAACAACTCTTCAACAAGGATCATCGACATGGCTGGCGAAACTTCATTGGCAACTTTGCTGCGCAGCATGAGCCCGCAACTCAACGCCGGCGAATACGTGTTCTGCACCCTGCGCGACGGCAAGCTGCCGGCAGGCCTGGAGATCGTCGGCAGCTTCCGCGAGCAGGAAGGTCTGACGGTGATTCTCGAACGTTCCCACGCCGAGAAGGCCGGTTTCAGTTTCGATTACGTCGCGGCCTGGATCACCTTGAACGTGCATTCGGCCCTCGAAGCCGTCGGCCTGACCGCCGCATTCGCCACCGCATTAGGCCAGGCCGGCATCAGTTGCAACGTGATCGCCGGCTATTACCACGATCACCTGTTCGTCGGTCAGGCCGATGCCGAACGCGCCATGCAAGTGCTGCGAGACCTGGCAGCCAACGCGGAGTAAAAAATATGTGGCAAAGCTATGTGAACGGCCTGTTAGTGGCCGCGGGGCTGATCATGGCGATCGGTACTCAAAATGCGTTTGTGTTGGCCCAGAGCCTTAGGCGTGAACATCACCTGCCCGTGGCGGCGCTCTGCGTGACCTGCGATGCATTATTGGTCGCTGCCGGCGTATTCGGCCTGGCGACGGTGCTGGCGCAGAACCCGACGTTGCTGGCAGTCGCCCGCTGGGGTGGCGCGGTGTTTCTGATTTGGTATGGCAGCCTGGCGTTGCGTCGCGCCTGCTCGAAACAGAGCCTGCAACAAGGCGAAAACCAGACCGTGCGCTCGCTGCGCGCGGTGATGCTCAGTGCGTTGGCCGTAACGCTGCTCAACCCGCACGTTTATCTGGATACCGTGCTGTTGATTGGCTCTCTCGGCGCCCAACAAACCGAGCCCGGCGCTTATGTCGTCGGCGCGGCCAGTGCGTCGTTGCTGTGGTTTTTCACCTTGGCGCTCGGCGCGGCGTGGCTGGCGCCGTGGCTAGCGCGGCCAAGTACCTGGCGTATCCTCGATCTGTTGGTGGCGGTGATGATGTTCACAGTAGCCTTTCAATTAATCGCCGCCGGCTGATTATTCCAAAAGGCTAAGGGGATGCCCTCACTAAATGACGGTCGCGCCGCCGCCCCGCAAAGCGCAAGACTAGGCGTGAGGAGCGAGGTTTGGTGGTCCAAATGAGCGACGAACAACGACGGATTGCGCTTTGCGGGGCGACGGCCCTTCGGGTTGGAGCTGTGATCGTGCCATGCGGCGTTGCGGGACTTGAAGAGGCAAAAAGCATCCTCTTCGTCCCGCGCCTTGCCTGGCACGATCACAGTTCCAACGCGATCCGTCATTTAGTGAGGGCATCCCTTTGAACCTCTATCCCACACAGTTGTTGCGTGGTTATGCCGCCCCCCCGGTGCTATGATCCGGTCCGATGCGCCGCAAAGAGTACAAACTCCCCGGCGCTTGTCTGGCCGCCCGTGATCGGCCTTGCGCTCACCGCAACTGACCTGATTAGGAGAATCATCATGGCTTTCGAATTGCCGCCGCTGCCTTACGCACACGATGCCCTGCAGCCGCACATTTCCAAGGAAACTCTGGAATACCACCACGACAAGCACCACAACACCTATGTCGTGAACCTGAACAACCTGGTGCCAGGCACCGAGTTCGAAGGCAAGACTCTGGAAGAAATCGTCAAATCTTCCTCGGGTGGCATCTTCAACAACGCCGCTCAAGTCTGGAACCACACTTTCTACTGGAACTGCCTGGCACCAAACGCCGGCGGTCAACCAACCGGCGCATTGAGCGACGCGATCAACGCAGCCTTCGGTTCGTTCGACAAGTTCAAGGAAGAATTCAGCAAGACTTCCATCGGCACCTTCGGTTCCGGCTGGGGCTGGCTGGTGAAAAAGGCTGACGGTTCCCTGGCCCTGGCCAGCACCATCGGCGCCGGCAACCCGCTAACCAACGGCGATACCCCGCTGCTGACCTGCGACGTCTGGGAACACGCTTACTACATCGACTACCGCAACCTTCGTCCAAAATACGTCGAAGCGTTCTGGAACCTGGTCAACTGGAAATTCGTTACTGAGCAGTTCGAAGGCAAAACCTTCACCGCTTAAGATCGATGCCCAAGAAAAAACCCGGCTTAGGTCGGGTTTTTTTATGGGCGGTGGAAAGTTCAGAAAGCGGGTACATCCATGAAGAATGTATCGATTGTCCGGCCGCCTTCGCAAGCAGGCTCACGATAGCGGTCCGTCCGGCAGCATCAATGTTGACTGTGCCGCCATCATCGCGAGCAGGCTCACTCCCACAGGGGGCGACGGGGGCTTACGAGAACCCCCAATCCACTGTGGGAGCGAGCCTGCTCGCGATGAACGATGACGCGGTAGAACTGACTGAACGCCTAGTCCTGGGGGTCGACGATATCCAAAGCCCGATTAACGGCTAAGTCCGCCAACATGACGATCTGCGCAATGGCCAACGCTGTACTGCGCTGGGAGCCGCTCAGGTTGGTGGCGAAATCGCTGGCCAGAACACTTGCCGAGGCCAATGACTCACAGGCGTGGGCCAGGAGGGATTCGGTGTCCATGTCGGGGGCGATCATGAAGATGGTTCTGGGATTATTGGATTGGGTGGTGTTGAAGGGGGGATCGGGGATTAACTTATCCAAGGGAATGCCTATGACGTGGGGTGCCATTCCCTCGCCGTTTCTCACGCGACGAAGAGGTGGCAGCTATGTGCGAGGTGAGAAACCGGTCATAGACACCCGGCCAGACCGAAGTCTGCCCGCACACAGCCGCCATAACGCATATGCAGCAAATAAACTGGCGGCAATTATGCGGATACTGACGCTGGATGACTATGACTTGCCGAGTTCTCACACCCGATCGCTGAGTTTTCAGCGACAGCCAAAAGGTTATTGAACCCGCTTCCTACGGGCAACCTGAAAACCTCGTGGGAAAGGTCTGGTTTTTTTACCGTTATTTAAACGGACGCATCCGTTGCCTGTGCGGCCGCCATCGCGAGCAAGCCCGCTCCCACAGGGGGATCGGCGTACGCCTTTAGCTCCTCACCACTCAACAGGCACATCCGCAAAAACCAGGCCGATTTCCCACAATGAAACCAGACTTCAGCCCCTTGCCCCAACGCCACAGCCGTCTAACATCAACCAAACGGAAAATATGTCCCGAGCCCCCTCAAGTTGAAGACCCCGACAACCGACACAGTACGAATAGCCAAACACTCCTAACCACAGCATTTCAGCCAAGCTACAAACAAAACCCCATGGGATTGATTGTCCCTTTGACTGCCATCACCGGATTGCCAATACTCATGGCAACTTGACGCTACCCGCACGGAACAAGGAATGACTCTTTGAAGCTGGAACTCAAGAACAGCTTGTCGGTGAAGTTGCTCCGGGTCGTGCTCCTTTCGGCATTGATCGTAGGCGTGGTCTTGAGCTGCGCGCAGATCGTTTTCGATGCCTACAAAACGCGCCAGGCCGTGGCCAGCGATGCCCAGCGCATCCTCGACATGTTCCGCGACCCCTCGACACAGGCCGTCTACAGCCTGGACCGCGAAATGGGTATGCAAGTGATCGAAGGCCTGTTTCAGGACGACGCTGTGCGCAAGGCCTCCATCGGCCATCCCAACGAAGCCATGCTCGCGCAAAAGTCTCGCGAGCTGCAGCACTCCGACAGTCGCTGGCTGACCGACCTGATCCTCGGCAAGGAACGCACCTTCACCACCCAACTGGTGGGTCGCGGTCCTTACAGCGAGTATTACGGCGACTTGAACATCACCCTCGACACCGCCACCTATGGCCAGGGCTTCATCGTCAATTCGGTGATCATCTTCATCTCCGGCGTGTTGCGTGCGATGGCCATGGGGCTGGTGCTGTACCTGGTCTATCACTGGCTGCTGACCAAGCCGCTGTCGCGGATCATCGAACACCTCACGGAAATCAATCCGGATCGCCCCAGCGAACACAAGATCCCGCTGCTCAAGGGGCATGAAAAGAACGAATTGGGGATCTGGATCAACACTGCCAACCAGTTGCTCGAGTCCATCGAGCGCAACACCCATTTGCGTCACGAAGCGGAAAACAGCCTGCTTCGCATGGCCCAGTACGACTTCCTCACCGGTCTGCCGAACCGCCAGCAACTACAGCAGCAACTGGACAAAATCCTGGTAGACGCCGGCAAGTTGCAGCGTCGCGTCGCGGTATTGGTGGTTGGCCTGGACGACTTCAAGGGCATCAACGAACAATTCAGCTACCAGACCGGCGACCAACTGCTGCTGGCCCTGGCCGATCGGCTGCGAGCGCACAGCGGACGCCTTGGCGCCCTCGCCCGCCTCGGCGGCGACCAGTTCGCCCTGGTTCAGGCCGACATCGAACAACCCTACGAAGCGGCCGAACTGGCCCAAAGCATTCTCGATGACCTGGAAGCGGCATTTGCCCTCGATCATCAGGAGATTCGCCTGCGCGCCACCATCGGCATCACCCTGTTCCCCGAGGACGGTGACAGCACCGAGAAACTGCTGCAAAAAGCCGAGCAGACCATGACCCTGGCCAAGACTCGCTCACGCAACCGTTATCAGTTCTATATCGCCAGCGTCGACACCGAGATGCGCCGCCGTCGCGAGCTGGAAAAAGACCTGCGCGACGCCTTGGTCCGTGGCCAGTTCTACCTCGTCTACCAGCCGCAGATCAGCTATCGCGATCACCGGGTGGTGGGTGTCGAGGCGCTGATTCGCTGGCAGCATCCCGAGCACGGGCTGGTTCCACCGGACTTGTTCATCCCTTTGGCCGAGCAAAACGGCACCATCATCGCCATCGGCGAATGGGTGCTGGATCAGGCGTGCAAGCAACTGCGCGACTGGCATGACCAGGGTTTCGTCGACCTGCGCATGGCGGTGAATCTGTCCACGGTGCAGCTGCACCACGCCGAGTTGCCACGGGTGGTCAACAACCTGCTGCAGATGTATCGCCTGCCACCGCGCAGCCTGGAGCTGGAAGTCACCGAAACCGGCCTGATGGAAGACATCAGCACGGCCGCCCAGCATCTGCTGAGCCTGCGCCGCTCCGGCGCGCTGATCGCGATCGACGATTTCGGCACCGGTTATTCGTCGTTGAGCTATCTGAAAAGCCTGCCGCTGGACAAGATCAAGATCGACAAGAGCTTCGTTCAGGACCTGCTCGATGACGACGACGACGCGACCATCGTTCGGGCCATCATCCAGTTGGGCAAGAGCCTGGGCATGCAGGTGATTGCCGAGGGCGTGGAAACCCCCGAGCAAGAGGCCTACATCATTTCCGAGGGCTGTCACGAAGGTCAGGGCTATCTCTACAGCAAGCCGCTGCCGGCGCGGGAATTGAGTGCGTATCTGAAACAGGCCCAGCGCAGTAACGCGGCTATTTTGTAGAAGATCAAAAGAACGCAGCCTCGTTTCACTCTGTAGCAGCTGTCGAGTGAAACGAGGCTGCGTGCTCTTGATCCACGACACAACTCCCCCTGAATAAGAAATATTTCCAGGTACAACCCTTTACAGATAATGCGAAAGATTTGCATTATGTCGCAGTTTTGCGCGCTTGCTGCGCCTTCAACCCCCTCTCGAAGCAGGATGTTCGCCATGATTCGTATGCCTCTGGCTACCGCCAGTCTGTTGGCCATCGCTATTTCCCTCGCCGGTTGTGGCGAAGGCAAAGACAAAGCTGTCGCTGCGCCGGCCGCCAGCACCACGGCCCCGGCTGTTGCACCCGCCGCTGTCAGCAAAGTCGACGAAGCCGCCGCCAAAGCCGTTGTCGCGCATTACGCCGACATCGTCTTCGCCGTCTACAGCGATGCCGAATCTACCGCGAAAACCCTGCAATCCGCCGTCGACGCCTTCCTCGCCAAGCCGAACGCCGACACCCTGAAAGCGGCCAAGGCTGCCTGGATCGCTGCCCGCGTTCCTTACCTGCAGAGCGAAGTGTTCCGCTTCGGCAATACCATCATCGACGACTGGGAAGGTCAGGTGAACGCCTGGCCACTGGACGAAGGCCTGATCGACTACGTCGACAAATCCTACGAGCACGCACTGGGTAACCCGGGCGCCACGGCCAACATCATCGCCAACACCCAGGTTCAGGTCGGCGAAGACAAGATCGACGTGAAAGACATTACCCCGGCAAAACTCGCGAGCCTGAACGAGCTCGGCGGTTCCGAGGCCAACGTTGCCACCGGCTACCACGCCATCGAATTCCTGCTCTGGGGCCAGGACCTGAACGGCACCGGCCCTGGCGCCGGCAACCGTCCAGCTTCCGACTACCTGGAAGGCAAAGGCGCAACCGGCGGGCATAACGATCGTCGCCGCGCTTACCTGAAGTCCGTGACCCAACTGCTGGTCAGCGACCTGGAAGAAATGGTCGGTAACTGGAAGCCTAAAGTGGCCGACAACTACCGCGCCACCCTGGAAGCCGAGCCAGCTGAATCCGGCCTGCGCAAAATGCTGTTCGGCATGGGCAGCCTGTCCCTGGGCGAACTGGCGGGCGAGCGCATGAAGGTTTCCCTGGAAGCCAACTCGCCGGAAGACGAACACGACTGCTTCAGCGACAACACCCACAATTCGCAGTTCTACGATGCCAAAGGCATTCGTAACGTGTACCTGGGCGAATACACCCGCGTCGACGGCACCAAAATGACTGGCGCCAGCCTGTCGTCCCTGGTAGCCAAGGCTGACCCGGCTGCCGACACCGCGCTGAAAGCCGACCTGGCGGCGACCGAAGCCAAGATGCAGGTCATTGTCGATCACGCCAACAAGGGTGAGCACTACGACCAACTGATCGCCGCCGGCAACACCGCTGGCAACCAGATCGTCCGTGACGCTATCGCTTCCCTGGTCAAGCAGACCGGTTCGATCGAAGCCGCCGCTGGCAAACTGGGCATCAGTGACCTGAACCCGGACAACGCTGATCACGAGTTCTGATCAACGCTGAATAAAAAGGCGACCCTCGGGTCGCCTTTTTCATACCTGATTTTTGAGTGCCGATCGTTCCCACGCTCTGCGTGGGAATGCAGCCCGGGACGCTCCGCGTCCCATCCAGAGCCGAACGCGGAGCGTCCGTAGAGGCATTCCCACGCAGAGCGTGGGAACGATCAGTGCGCTACATCAACCAAACGATAATTCCTCTTATTCAATCTCCCCTGCCCTGTTAGACTTTGCGCCCTTGTTTTGCTCGTCTTGCAGGATGTCTGATGCCCTCGCTGCCTCTTCGCTTGTCCGCACTGTTGCTGGCCCTGGGCCTGAGTGCCTGCGATGACGCCCCGCGTTTTACCAAAGCCGAACCCGGTGAAGCCCGGTCCGGTGGCAGCGCAACCGTGCGCAAGACCGATCAGAACGCATTTTCCCTGCCGTCCGCCAACCTGCCGCCGTCACGGCGCGTGGATTTCAGTGTCGGCAACAGCTTTTTCCGAAATCCCTGGGTGATCGCCCCGTCGACCACCACCGCCCGGGATGGCCTTGGCCCGCTGTTCAACACCAACGCCTGCCAGAACTGCCACATCAAGGACGGCCGCGGTCATCCGCCCACGCCGGGTGCACAGAACGCCGTGTCGATGCTGGTACGCCTGTCGATTCCCGATACGCCAGCGTATGCCAAAGTGATCGAGCAACTCGGTGTCGTGCCGGAGCCGGTCTACGGCGGACAATTGCAGGACATGTCCGTGCCGGGTGTCGTGCCGGAAGGCAAAGTGCGCGTCGATTACACGCCCGTTCCGGTTCGCTTCAAGGACGGCACCGAAGTCGAGTTGCGCAAGCCGACGTTGCAGATCACCCAGCTCGGCTACGGCCCGATGCACCCTGACACGCGTTTCTCGGCCAGGGTCGCACCGCCGATGATTGGCCTGGGCCTGCTCGAAGCGATCCCCGACGAGACGATCCTGGCCAACGCCGAAGCTCAGGCAAAAGACAAAAACGGGATCGCCGGACGCCCGAACCGCGTCTGGGATGACGCGCAACAAAAAACCGTTCTCGGGCGATTCGGCTGGAAGGCCGGCCAACCCAACCTTAATCAACAGAACGTTCATGCGTTCTCCGGCGATATGGGCCTCACAACCCGTCTGCGCCCCGTCGATGACTGCACCGACGCGCAAACCGCTTGCAAGCAGGCGCCCAACGGCAATGGCGCCGATGGCGAGCCGGAAGTCAGCGACAACATCCTGCGTCTGGTGCTGTTCTACAGCCGTAACCTCGCCGTCCCGGCCCGCCGTGATGTCAGCGCCCCCGAGGTGCTGGCCGGCAAAACTCTGTTTTTCCAGGCCGGATGCCAGTCCTGCCACACGCCGAAATACACCACTGCCGCCAATGCCGCAGAACCTGAACTGGCCAATCAAGTGATTCGCCCTTACAGCGACCTGCTGCTGCATGACATGGGCGACGGCCTGGCCGACCACCGAAGCGAATTCCAGGCCAGTGGCCGCGACTGGCGCACCCCGCCGTTGTGGGGCATCGGCCTGACGCAAGCGGTCAGTGGCCACACCCGGTTTCTGCACGATGGCCGCGCCCGCAATCTGCTCGAAGCCGTGCTTTGGCATGGCGGCGAAGCCACAGCGGCGCAGCAACAGGTGTTGTCTTTCAATGCCGAGCAGCGCGCTGCGTTGCTGGCGTTCTTGAATTCCCTTTAATACGTATTCCATAGCGGGAGCCCGACATGTTTCGTCCCAAATTGTTGTTCACCAGCCTCGCCGCGCTCGCCTTGGGCGCCTGTTCGCCGCAGGATCCGCAGGCCGTTACGTCAGCAGCCATCGCCAAGTCGGTGATCCTGCCGACCTACACGCGCTGGGTTGAAGCCGACCGCCAACTCGCCGTCAGCGCCCTGGCCTACTGCGAAGGCAAGGAAAACCTCGACACCGCCCGCGCCGACTTCCTGCATGCACAGAAAGCCTGGGCCCAGTTGCAACCATTGCTGATCGGGCCGCTGGCCGAAGGTAATCGCGCCTGGCAGGTGCAGTTCTGGCCGGACAAGAAAAACCTCGTCGGCCGTCAGGTCGAGCAACTGGTCAGCGCACAGCCGCAGATCGACGCCGCCGCCCTGGCCAAATCGAGCGTTGTGGTTCAAGGCCTTTCCGCCTACGAATACATCCTGTTCGACAGCAAGCCTGATGTGGCCAACGCTGAACAGAAAGCCAAGTACTGCCCACTGCTGATCGCGATTGGCGAGCGGCAGAAACAACTGGCCGAAGAAATCCTGAAGAGCTGGAACAACACCGACGGCATGCTCGCGCAGATGAGCAAATTCCCGAACCAGCGTTACGCCGATTCCCACGAAGCCATCGCCGATCTGCTGCGTGTGCAAGTCACCGCCCTCGACAGCCTGAAGAAAAAACTCGGCACGCCGATGGGCCGTCAGACCAAGGGGGTGCCGCAACCGTTCCAGGCCGATGCATGGCGCAGCCAGTCGTCCCTGAGCGGCTTGGAAGCCAGCCTCGCCGCCGCCAAAACGGTGTGGGAAGGCGTCGACAACAAAGGCCTGCGCGGTCTGTTGCCGAACGAGCAGAAACCATTGGCCGACAAGATCGACGCCGCTTACGCCGCGTCCCTGAAACTGTTCGCCAGCAACCAGCGCTCGCTGACCGAGATGCTCAACGACGATGCCGGTCGCCAGCAACTCAACGACATCTACGACAGCCTCAACGCCGTCCACCGCCTGCATGAAGGCGAACTGGCCAAGGCGCTGGGCATCCAACTGGGCTTCAACGCCAACGACGGTGACTGATGAGGGCAAGTGCCATGCTGCGACGCCAGGCTCTGACGTTAGGTAGTTTGCTGCTGGGTGCGGTGACACTGGGCGGCTGGACGCTGTTCAAGCAGAAGGACAAAAGCCCGCTGCTGCTCTCGGCGCGGGACGATACCGACGGCAAGCACTATGCCGTCGGTTACCGGCTGGACGGCACCCGGGTGTTTGCCACCCACGTCGGCCAGCGCTGCCACGACATCATCAACCACCCGACGTTGCCGATTGCGCTGTTCGTCGCCCGTCGTCCCGGCACCGAGAGTTACCTGATCGACCTGCGCGACGGCACGCTGCTGCAAACGGTGACCTCGCAGCCGAATCGGCATTTCTACGGGCATGCGGTGATTCACCAGAGCGGCGACTGGCTGTACGCCACCGAGAACGACACCTCCGATCCGGGTCGCGGCTTGCTCGGTGTGTATAAGTTCGAAGGCGAGCGGCTGGTGCACAGCGGCGAGATTTCCACTCACGGCGTCGGCCCGCATCAGGTGTCGTGGATGCCCGATGGTGAAACCCTGGTGGTGGCCAACGGCGGCATTCGCACCGAGGCCGAAAGCCGCGTCGAGATGAACCTCAACGCCATGGAACCAAGCCTGGTGCTGATGCAACGGGACGGCACCCTGCTGAGCAAGGAAACCCTGGCCCAGCCGATGAACAGCGTGCGTCATTTGGGGATTGCCAGCGACGGCACCATCGTCGCCGGTCAGCAGTTCATGGGGCCGTCTCACGAGTCGTCGGAGCTGCTGGCCATCAAGCGTCCCGGCCAGCCGTTCGTGGCCTTCCCGGTGCCTGAGCATCAGTTGCAGGCCATGGGGCATTACACCGCCAGTGTCGCGGTGCACAGCGAGCTGCGCCTGGTGGCGTTGACCGCGCCACGGGGCAACCGCTTTTTCATCTGGGACCTGGACAGCGGTGAAGTGCGCCTGGACGCGCCGCTTCCCGATTGTGCCGGGGTCGGCGCGGTAGCCGATGGTTTTGTCGTGACCTCCGGTCAAGGACGCTGCCGGTTCTACGACTGCCGCCAGACGAACCTTGTGGCTAAACCCCTCGACCTACCGGCAGGGCTCTGGGACAACCACCTTCACCTCATCTAAACACGGTCCTTTGTAGCAGCTGGCGAAGCCTGCGTTCGGCGGCGAAGCCTGCGTTCGGCGGCGAAGCCGTCGCAAATCCCGACACCGTGGTTTGCCTGACACACCGCGGTGTCTGATATCACGACTGCTGCGCCGCCGAACGCAGGCTGCGCCAGCTGCTACAGGTCGGGGTGAAGCCTTCCTGTAAGTTCTGCCAGTTGGAATCCCCTGCACACTCGGAGTAATGTGCCCGACTGAGTCACCTGATTTTCTCCAAGGAAGTGGAAATATGCTGCGTCGCCGCATGCTGATCATGTTGGGTGTTGTTTTGCTGATCGTGCTGGTCCTGGCCGGTTACAAAGCCTTCTCCATCTATACGATGATTCAGGGCTTCGCTGCGCCAAAACCAGCGATCAGTGTCGCCGTGGCCACTGCCACCGAACGGCCGTGGCAAGCCCGCCTGCCCACCGTCGGCACGCTCAAGGCGCTGCAAGGCGTGGACCTGAGCCTGGAGACCGACGGCACTGTCATCGATTTGCAGTTCGAGTCAGGTCAGAAGGTCAAGGTCGGCCAACCACTGCTTCGGCTGGATAGCGTGGTAGAAACCGCCCTGCTCGAAACCGCTCAAGCCGACCTGGGCCTGGCGCAGCTCGATTACGGTCGCGGCAGCCAATTGGTGGGCAGCCAAGCCATTTCCAAAGGTGAATTCGACCGGCTCTCTGCTGTGTTGAAAAAGAGCCAGGCCACGGTGAATCAGCTCAAGGCGGCGCTGGCCAAAAAACGCTTGCTCGCACCGTTCAGCGGGACCATCGGTATTCGTCAGGTGGACATCGGTGACTATCTCGCCAGCGGCACCATGATTGCCACCCTGCAAGACCTCAGCAGCCTTTATGTAGACTTCTTCGTCCCCGAGCAGTCGGTACCGAAGATCGCCCTCGGCCAACCAGTGCAGATCGTGGTCGCGGCCTATCCGACACAAACCTTCCCCGGCACTATCAGTGCGATCAACCCGAAAGTCGAAAACAGCACGCGCAACGTCCAGGTCCGCGCGACCCTGGCCAACCCCGACGGCAAACTGCTGCCGGGAATGTTCGCCAGCCTGCAAGTGTTGTTACCCGACCCGCAGCCGCGGATTGTCGTGCCGGAAAGCGCGATCACTTACACGCTGTACGGCAACTCGGTCTATGTCGTCGCGCAGAAAAAAGCCGAAGACGGCAGCCTGGAAAAAGACGACAAGGGCCAACCGATCCTGATCGCCGAACGGCGTTTCATCGAAACCGGCGAGCGCCGCGATGGGCAAGTGATGATCACCAAGGGTGTGCAGAACGGCGAAAAAGTGGTCACCGCCGGCCAGATCAAACTGGACCACGGCGCACACATTGCGATCAGCGACGACAAGACCTTAGCCGAGAAGAACAGCCCGCCGCCCGCGGACTGATCAAGGAACCCCCATGGCTTTTACCGACCCGTTCATCCGCCGCCCGGTGCTCGCCACCGTGGTCAGCCTGTTGATTGTGCTGCTGGGCTTCCAGGCCTGGAGCAAGTTGCCGCTGCGCCAATATCCACAAATGGAAAACGCCCTGATCACGGTGACCACCGCTTACCCCGGGGCCAACGCCGAAACCATCCAGGGCTACATCACCCAACCGATGCAGCAAAGTCTGGCCAGTGCCGAAGGTATCGACTACATGACCTCGGTCAGTCGCCAGAACTTCTCGGTGATCTCGATCTACGCGCGCATCGGCTCCAACAGCGACCGCTTGTTCACCGAACTGCTGGCCAAAGCCAACGAGGTGAAGAACCAGCTGCCCCAGGACGCCGAAGACCCGGTACTGAGCAAGGAAGCCGCCGACGCCTCGGCACTGATGTACATCAGCTTCTTCAGCAAGGAGCTGAGCAACCCGCAGATTACCGACTACCTGTCGCGGGTGATCCAGCCGAAACTGGCGACCCTGCCGGGCATGGCCGAAGCCGAGATTCTCGGCAACCAGGTATTTGCCATGCGCCTGTGGCTGGACCCGGTCAAGCTGGCCGGTTTCGGCCTGAGTGCCAGCGACGTCACCGATGCAGTGCGCAAATACAACTTCCTCTCCGCCGCCGGCGAAGTGAAAGGCGAGTACGTCGTCACCAGCATTAACGCCAATACCGAGCTCAAATCCGCCGAAGCCTTTGCCGCGATTCCGCTCAAGGTCGAAGGCGACAGTCGCGTGCTGCTCAGCGATGTGGCGCGGGTTGAAATGGGCGCGGAAAACTATGACTCGATCAGTTCTTTCGGCGGCACTCCTTCGGTGTACATCGGCATCAAGGCCACACCCGGCGCCAACCCGCTGGACGTGATCAAGGAAGTGCGCAAGATCATGCCGGACCTGGAAGCCCAGTTGCCGCCGAACCTCAAAGGTGAAATCGCCTACGACGCCACGCTGTTCATCCAGGCCTCGATCGACGAAGTGGTGAAAACCCTGTTTGAAGCGGTGCTGATCGTGATCGTGGTGGTGTTCCTGTTCCTCGGCGCCCTGCGTTCGGTGGTGATCCCGGTAGTCACCATCCCGCTGTCGATGATTGGCGTGATGTTCTTCATGCAGATGATGGGCTACTCGATCAATCTGCTGACGTTGCTGGCGATGGTATTGGCCATCGGCCTGGTGGTGGACGACGCCATTGTGGTGGTGGAAAACATTCACCGGCACATCGAAGAAGGCAAGACGCCGCTGGATGCGGCCATCGAAGGCGCCCGGGAAATCGCCATGCCGGTGGTTTCGATGACCATCACCCTGGCGGCGGTCTATGCGCCGATCGGCTTCCTGACGGGGCTCACGGGGGCGCTGTTCAAGGAGTTCGCCCTGACCCTGGCCGGCGCGGTGGTGATTTCGGGCATCGTCGCCCTGACCCTGTCGCCGATGATGTGTGCCTTCCTGCTGCGCCACGACGAAAATCCCAGCGGCCTGGCCCATCGCCTGGACCTGATTTTCGAAAGCCTCAAGCGCCGTTACCAAAGCATGCTCCACGGCACCCTCAACACCCGGCCGGTGGTGCTGGTGTTCGCGGTGATCGTGCTGTGCCTGATTCCGGTGCTGCTCAAGTTCACCAAGTCGGAGCTGGCGCCGGACGAGGACCAAGGCATCATTTTCATGATGGCCAACGCCCCGCAACCGGCCAACCTCGACTACCTGAGCGCCTACACCGACGAGTTCGTCACCATCTTCAAGACGTTTCCCGAGTACTACTCGTCGTTCCAGATCAATGGCTTCAACGGCGTGCAATCGGGGATCGGCGGCTTCCTGCTCAAACCGTGGAATGAACGCAGCCGCACTCAAATGCAGATCCTGCCCGAGGTACAGGCCAAACTGGAGAGCATTGCCGGATTGCAAATCTTCGGCTTCAACCTGCCCTCCCTGCCCGGTACCGGTGAAGGGCTGCCGTTTCAGTTCGTCATCAACTCCGCCAACGATTACGAGTCGCTGCTGCAAGTGACCGACCGGGTGAAAAAGCGGGCAATGGAATCCGGCAAGTTCGCCTTCGTCGATGTTGACCTGGCGTTCGACAAACCTGAAGTGGTGGTGGATATCGATCGCGCCAAGGCCGCACAGATGGGTGTTTCCATGCAGGACCTGGGCGGGACGCTCGCGACATTGCTGGGTGAGGCGGAGATCAACCGTTTCACCATTGAAGGTCGCAGCTACAAAGTCATCGCGCAGGTCGAACGGCCCTTCCGGGATAACCCCGACTGGCTGAACAATTATTACGTCAAGAACACCCAGGGCGAACTGCTGGCCCTGTCGACCCTGATCACCGTGACCGACCGGGCGCGGCCACGGCAGTTGAACCAGTTCCAGCAACTCAACTCGGCCATCCTGTCCGGGGTGCCGCTGGTCAGCATGGGTGAAGCCATCGACACCGTGCGCCAGATCGCTCGGGAAGAAGCGCCGGTGGGTTACGCCTTCGACTATGCCGGCGCATCACGGCAATACGTCCAGGAAGGCAGTGCGCTGTGGGTCACCTTCGCCCTGGCGCTGGCGATCATTTTCCTGGTACTGGCGGCCCAGTTCGAAAGCTTCCGCGATCCGCTGGTGATTCTGGTGACCGTGCCGCTATCAATCTGTGGCGCGTTGATCCCGCTGTTCTTGGGTTGGTCGAGCATGAACATCTACACCCAGGTCGGCCTGGTGACGTTGATCGGGCTGATCAGCAAGCACGGAATCCTGATCGTCGAATTTGCCAACCAGTTACGCAAGGACAAAGGCCTGACACCGCGCGAAGCCGTGGAAGAAGCGGCGGCCATTCGTCTGCGTCCAGTGTTGATGACCACCGCGGCGATGGTGTTCGGCATGGTGCCATTGATCATCGCCACGGGGGCGGGCGCCGTCAGCCGGTTTGACATCGGCATGGTGATCGCCACGGGGATGTCGATCGGGACGTTGTTTACCTTGTTTGTGTTGCCGTGCGTGTACACGTTTTTGGCAAAACCCGATAAACCCTCACGCTAAGATCGTTCCCACGCTCTGCGTGGGAATGCCTCTACGGACGCTCTGCGTTCGGCTTTGGAAGGGACGCAGAGCGTCCCGGGCTGCATTCCCACGCAGAGCATGGGAACGATCGGCGCTCTGTAGGTGGGAACAAAAAAGGCCTCGCATTTGCGAGGCCTTTTACTTGGGCTTCAATCTGTTCAACTTTGTGGCCTCAATCCTTGAGAAAGTCCGAACATGAACAGCAATAAGTCATGATCGGGTTGAGATGCCACGGGTGCCTTCGCAACGCGTGGCAACGGACAATGCGCGTCGCCATTCATTGAACTGAGAACTTGCGTGCGGGGCTGCTCCCATGCCGCCACCGCCAGTGAAGCAACTGCCAAGGCTCCTATTAAAAATACACCTCGTGCAATTTCGAGTTTCATTGCTATAAACCCTTGATAGCGCTGCCAAACGCCGTCTTGTAAAAATAGACGAGTTTTTGCCAGTCCGTCGTGCCGAACGACGAGTGGCGACGCAGTTGCTTCATGTCATGAGAAGCCGCTTGCCGGGCGGTAAAACGCTGCCGACATTTCTCCAGATCGATCAAGGCCACTTCAATATTGGCAGCCTCGCCTTCGCCGGTGACGCGCACGAATACGTGCTTGATGTAGAGGCAGCTGTGCTGCCAGCGGCCCTTATGCATCCGGGCCAGGTTCTCGGCCAGTTCCTTCAACACTCGATCATGCACGACCTCGCCATGACGCTCGCGACCACCGCCAGCGTACCAGTGCTCGATTTCCTCGAAGCCGTCCAGCGCCTTGGTGACCAGCAAGGCGCGCCATTTATGCACCGGATCGCGCTGTGCACCGCAGAACACGATTTCCGGAACGCGAACGTCGAGCAGGCCCAGGCCGATAAGTGCATCGCGCTCGCGCAGCACCGTCGGCCGACCGAATGGGTGCAGCAAGCTGCGATGGATATGCCCGGTCTGACGTTTAACGTAAAGCAACTGGCCATTGCTGCTCATGACGCGCTGCACGCCGCTTTCTCCGCCGCGGCGGACGTTGGGTTCTTCTACCCATTCACCGCGCTGATTCCAGAAATAGTCGAAGCGGTCCTGAGGAGCGACGTCCGTTTCTGCTGCACATTGCACTGCCATTTTGTTACCTCTTGCGTAATACGTAGACCCGCCACATCGCATAGAGCGGTAAAAAGTCCAGTTGTTCCTGGATGCGAAAACCCGCCTGCTCAAATTCCTTTTCAACCGTAGCAGCCGGTAACACAAATCGATTTTGGTAACCCTCCTGCCCACGTGCTTTCTCGGCGCGTTTGCGTTTCCACGCTTTGAAATTGCCGTCCACCCACAGGGAAAGGACCACGCTATCACGCGTGACGCGCTCGAATTCACGCAATATGGCCAGTCGATGCTCGGCTTCACCGATGTGATGGAGCAAACGCATGCAGAAAATGCTGTCGACGGCGTTATCAGGCAAGGCGATGTCGAATGCAGAAGTGTGCAAGGGTTGTACCCGTTTCACCACTTCGGCAGGTTGCGCCTGCATGGCAACCTTGAGCATGGATTCGGAGTTGTCGGCGCCAATGATCGCACGATTGGTTTTTTCCGCCAGCAATGGCCAGAAACGCCCCGCACCGCAGGGCAGATCGAGGATCAGCCCCGGCTCACCGACCGCCGCCAGCGCCTTGCGCGCCAGTTGCTCGTCACGCCAGTGTGACAGCCGGCGACCAAGGCCATCCTGGTGTTTACGCAGGTATCGTTGAGCGTGTTGGTCGTCGTACTTTTCGGAAAAATCCAGTTTGATCGGGCCAGCCATCACCAAGGTCTCCAGAGCTGCTGATGGCATTCACGATAGGTAGCGCCGTGTCAGCGACAGGTCATTCCTTTGTGAAAAAAACGTCATGTAAAACCTCAAATCATTTCGAGGTTTTGCAGGGTGCGAACAACAGCTCCCGGGCCAAGGCGGTGTAACAGGCCGATCAATTCATCTGCGACGGACACAGCTCCACTTCAAAACGACAACCATGGGGCTCCATGTTCGTCAGGCTGACGGTCCACCCCTGGTTTTCACAGATGCGCTGTACCAGTGACAACCCAAGCCCCAAGCCCTCACCGCGCTTCTCGTTGCCGCGCACGAACGGCTCGAACATCGCCTCGCGCTTTTCCTCGGGAATGCCTACGCCACTGTCCTCGACCATGAACCCCGTGGCAGTCAGCGTCAGGCGGATGAATCCGCGTTCGGTGTAATGCAGGGCGTTACGCAGCAAGTTGCCCATGACTGCATGCAAAAGGGTTGCGTTGTAGCACGTGTTGGCCGGATTGCCCGGTTCAAAGATCAGCGCCAGCCCCTTGGCTTCGATCGGCTCGCGCCACTGGTTTAGCAGTCCATCGGCGACCTGGCCCAGGGTCTGCTGGGGCGACATGCTGGCGTCTTCGCGTTGTGCGCGGGCCAACATCAGGAAGGTTTGCACCAGCTCGCGCATCTCTTCGCAAGCGCGGGCGATGCGCTGGACCTGTGCACGTCCACGCTGATCGATACCGGGGTTTTCCAGCAGCAGCTCGCAGGAACTGGCCAGCACCATCAATGGCGTGCGCAGTTCGTGGCTGACGTCACTGGTGAACAACCGTTCGCGGGTCAACGCCTGGCGCAAGCGCCCGAGGGTGGCGTCGAAGGCCACGGCCAACTCGCCCACCTCGTCGGCGGCGTAATCCGGCGCCAGCGGGGGCGCAAGACCTAATAATTGATCACGGTGGCGGACCTGACGGGCCAGGCGCACCACGGGCGCCATCACTTTGCGCGCCAGTACCCAGCCAAGAAACACCGCCAACGCCAGACTCAAGACGAAGCCCACCAGCACCACGGCAAACAGCACCCGTTCACGCTCTTCGAAATCGCTCTGATCCTGCAGCAGCACATAATGCCGGCCATCGACGACTTCGACCATCGCGTGGTACGACAGCTGTTCGCGAAACACTTCGTGAAAGCCCGGGCCCAGGTGCCGCAGGTCCTTGGGAAGCTCGAAGTCGCCCGGCCCGCCGCTGAAATAGAACAGCTGGTCCGGCTCGGGACGATGGTTCCAGTCCATGACACTGTCCATCAGCAACAGCCGTTGCAAGTCGCCGCCCAGACCGGCCGAAATCAGTTTTTCTTCCACCAGGTGTACGGTCGCCACAATGCCCATTGCGAAGGCGCCGGCGACCAATGCGCTCATCAGCGCAAAGGCGATGATGATCCGTTGAGCAAGGCTCTGTTTAAACTCCATCTCGGCCCTCGGCCAAGCGATAACCCACACCGTGTACGGTTTGCAGCAACGGTTTGGCGAACGGCTTGTCGATCACCTGGCGCAATTGATGAACGTGGCTGCGCAGGCTGTCGCTGTCCGGGCAATCATCCCCCCACAGCGCCTCTTCGAGAATTTCGCGACGCAGTACATGCGGACTTTTTTGCATCAGCACGGCCAGCAACTTCAGGCCCACCGGGTTGAGTTTCAGCAGTCGCCCTTCGCGGGTCACTTCCAGGGTATCGAGGTCGTAGATCAGATCGCCGACCTGCAGGGTGCGGCGACCGCCACCCTGGGCACGGCGCATGACCGCCTCGATGCGCGCTGCCAATTCAGAGAGCGCAAAGGGTTTGATCAGGTAGTCATCGGCACCGGATTTGAACCCTTGCAGGCGGTCGTCCAATTGATCGCGAGCGGTGAGCATGATCACCGGCGTGTCGCGACGCGCGTCTTCACGCAGACGTTTGCACAGGGTGTAACCGTCGATGCCAGGCAGCATGACGTCGAGCACGATCAAGTCGTAATGCTCGGTGGCCGCCAGGTGCAAGCCTGACAAACCGTCCTGCGCGCAATCCACGGTATAACCCTTGAGCCCCAGGTAATCGGCCAGATTGGCCAGGATATCGCGGTTGTCTTCAACCAATAGAATTCGCATGGGTGTCTCCTGCGTACACAGTAACGGCCGTCTTGGCCCGCGCAGCTTAAGGCCAAGTGTGGCTGAGGGCTAGGACTGCGTGCGGTTGCATATTCAACCTATAAACCCGGGGCGCCTTTAACGACTTTTTCACTATCGATTCACACGTCGACGACAGGAACAGGCTCAAACTCCGCGCGGCTGCGTGTTCAGAACCTTTCATTGACCAAGGAATTGCCATGGTTTCGACTGCCGGTCGCCCCGCCTCCCGCCCGCTGAATTTCTGGGTGTGCCTGGGCGTTCCCGTCATCGCGGCGATCATTCTGATGCTGCTCGAACTGACGTCCTTGGACATGGACCTGGCCAAGCTGTTCTATGACCCGGTCGCGGGGGATTTCATCGGGCGGCACAGTTACTTCCTGGAAGACATCCTGCATGACCGCGCCAAGCAGGTGGTCATCGCCTTTTCGGTGTTGGCCATCCTCGGTTTCATCGCCTCCTTTTTCATCGACCGGCTCAAACCGATCCAACGGGAACTGGGCTGCCTGGTGTTATCTCTGGCGCTGGCGACCTCCTTTGTCACGCCAGTCAAAGCAGTGACGGCCGTCCAGTGCCCGTGGAGCCTGGAGCAGTTTGGCGGTCACGAAACCTATAGCGAACTGCTCAGCCCTCGCCCGCACACCGATAAACCGGGCCGTTGCTGGCCCGGCGGGCATGCAGCGACCGGTTTCACACTGTTTGCGCTGTTTTTTGTCCTGCGTGACCGTCGTCCGCGCCTGGCGCGCAAGGCGTTTGTGTTCGCTTTCACGTTGGGCACGGTGTTTTCCATCAGCCGGATGATGCAAGGAGCGCACTTCTTCTCGCACAACGTGTGGACGGCGATTTTCTGCTGGCTGATATGTCTGGGGGCGTATTACTACATCCTTTATCGCCCAGCCTCGAAGGCTGAACGAGCAACCAAGGCGAAACCGGTAAACGCCTGATACACAGATCCAAATGTGACCGTTGTATCCCGGCAATAAAAAACCCCGCCTGCTTTCGCAGACGGGGTTTTTATGTACGGGGTAAGGCTGGCTTACATCATGCCGCCCATGCCGCCCATACCGCCCATGTCTGGCATGCCGCCGCCAGCTGGTGCGTCGTCCTTGATCTCAGCGATCATGGCTTCGGTGGTAATCATCAGGCTGGCAATCGACGAAGCCGCTTGCAGAGCCGAACGAGTCACTTTTGCCGGGTCCAGGATACCCATTTCGATCATGTCGCCGTATTCGCCGGTAGCAGCGTTGTAACCGTAGTTACCCGAACCCTGCTTGACCTTGTCGACTACTACGCTTGGCTCGTCACCGGAGTTGGCAACGATCTGGCGCAGTGGCGCTTCAACAGCGCGACGCAGCAACTGGATGCCAACGTTCTGGTCATCGTTGTCGCCTTTCAGCTCGGAGATTGCCTGCAGAGCGCGAACCAGTGCCACGCCGCCGCCAGGTACCACGCCTTCTTCAACGGCTGCACGGGTAGCGTGCAGGGCGTCTTCAACGCGGGCTTTCTTCTCTTTCATTTCAACTTCGGAACCAGCGCCAACCTTGATCACTGCAACGCCGCCGGACAGTTTGGCCAGACGCTCTTGCAGTTTTTCACGGTCGTAGTCGGACGAAGTGTCGGCCACTTGCTGACGGATCTGCAGAACGCGAGCCTGGATGTCAGCCTCAACGCCGGCACCGTCGATCACGGTGGTGTTTTCTTTGGACAGGATCACGCGCTTGGCATTACCCAGGTGTTCCAGGGTAGTGCTTTCCAGGCTCAGACCGATTTCTTCGGAGATAACGGTACCGCCAGTCAGAACAGCGATGTCCTGCAGCATGGCCTTGCGACGGTCGCCGAAGCCAGGAGCCTTGACGGCTGCGACTTTAACGATGCCACGCATGTTGTTCACAACCAGAGTCGCCAGGGCTTCGCCTTCAACGTCTTCGGCCACGATCAGCAGTGGACGGCCGGCTTTGGCAACGGCTTCCAGTACTGGCAACATTTCGCGGATGTTCGAGATTTTTTTGTCGACCAGCAGGATCAGCGGACCGTCCAGCTCGGCGGTCATGGTCTCTGGCTTGTTGACGAAGTACGGGGACAGGTAGCCACGGTCGAACTGCATGCCTTCAACAACCGACAGTTCGTTTTCCAGGCCCGAGCCTTCTTCAACGGTGATCACGCCTTCTTTACCGACTTTTTCCATGGCTTCGGCAATGATGTCGCCGATGGAGCTGTCGGAGTTGGCCGAGATGGTGCCGACCTGAGCGATCGCCTTGGTGTCAGCGCAAGGCTTGGACAGGGCTTTCAGCTCTTTGACGATAGCGATGGTCGCTTTGTCGATGCCGCGTTTCAGGTCCATCGGGTTCATGCCGGCAGCAACGGCTTTCAGGCCTTCGTTGACGATCGACTGAGCCAGAACGGTAGCGGTGGTGGTGCCGTCGCCTGCGTCATCGTTGGCACGGGAGGCAACGTCTTTGACCAGCTGCGCGCCCATGTTTTCGAAGCGATCTTTCAGCTCGATTTCTTTGGCAACGGACACGCCGTCCTTGGTGATGGTCGGAGCGCCGAAGCTCTTCTCGATGATCACGTTACGGCCTTTAGGGCCCAGGGTCGCTTTTACTGCGTCAGCCAGGACGTTGACACCGGCGAGCATTTTCTTACGGGCGGAATCGCCAAACTTAACTTCTTTAGCAGCCATGATCGATATTCCTTAAATACTTTGTAGTAGCGGGAAAATGAGCGGGGAATCAGCCTTCGACAACGGCGAGGATTTCGCTCTCGCCAATTACCAGAAGGTCTTCGCCGTCGACTTTCACAGTGTTGCTGCCGGAGTACGGACCGAACACAACCTTGTCACCCACTTTTACGGACAGTGCACGCACTTCACCGTTGTCCAGCACTTTGCCTGGGCCTACAGCGAGGACTTCACCCTGGTTTGGCTTTTCAGCAGCCGAACCTGGCAGGACGATGCCGCCAGCGGTTTTCTTTTCTTCTTCGCTGCGACGGACGACGACGCGGTCATGCAGAGGACGAAGCTTCATTGTCGATCTCTCCTAATTGTGGTTTTCATCGGCCGGTGTATTCCCGGCGGGTTTAACAAATCCGGCGGTGCCGGGTGCGGTTCGTCAAGCGAACCGCGGAAGTCTGTCTGGCGTGTTCGCCAGAAACCTTGCGGTGACCGTTACATAAGGGCGCGCAAGCTTATTACAAGGGCGAGGACGCAAATTTTTTCAGGTTGTTGCCCCACAAACGAACACGGCACCCGAAGGTGCCGTGCCAATGGTATGGATTACTTGGTATCGCGGTGTTCGAATTCGCCTTCGATCACGTTGGGCTCACGGCCCAACGGCTCGCGCGGGGCAGGACCGCCACGTGGCTGAAGGTCGTCGGCGAAGGCACGCTGACGGATTGCCGCCTCTTCGGCACGCTGGCGCATTTTATTGGCCAGCAGTCGACGAGAGATCGGCAGCAACATGATCAGACCCAGCACGTCAGTGACGAAGCCCGGCAGGATCAACAGACCACCCGCCAGCGCCAGCATCAAGCCTTCGAGCATGGTCTGGGCCGGCAACTCGCCGCGGTTCAGGCTTTCACGAGCACGCAACGCGGTTGCCAGACCAGCGATACGCAGCACGAACACACCGAGCATCGAGCCGAGAATGACCAGCAGCAGGGCCGGGAAAAACCCGATCGCCCCGCTGACCTTGACGAATACGAACAGCTCCAACACCGGAAACAGTACAAAGAGCAACAAAAAAGGGCGCATCAAATGGTTCCTCAACGCAAGAATGCCTTGCCAGTCTCCCCTAGATGACGTCGCCAATTCGTGAATTCAAGCGTCGGCCCCTTCATTTTTTGGCCAATGTTCGGCGTGAGCCAGGAAAACCAAGGCTTCGCGCACTTGTGTCGGCGTATTGCACGGCGCTTGAAACGGCAACCAATAGAGCCCCTGGCCAATGCGCAGGTGCATGCCTTCGGTGTCGATACCCGCCAGTTGCGCCGGCTCGGTTTTCGGCAGCCCCGCCAGTTCGACGTAATGGGCGATGGCTTTGGCGTGATCGGCATTCATGTGCTCGACCATGCTCGCTTCGGCTTTTCCGGCGAACGGGTTGGCCAGCGTTAACTGATCGACCCAGTGAATCGCACCGAAGCCGCCGATGTAACGGTGGCGTACCGGTTTGAGCACCCAGAAATCGAAATCATGAGCCTTGTGGTAGCTCTGCGAATCAGGGAAATAGCGGTAGTAACGCTCAGCCGCCGCGTCGATGGCGGCCTCGTCCTCGAGCTTTTCGGCTTCGGCGAGGTAGGTCAGGCGACCAACGGCTTGCACGTCTTCGGCCCCTCGCTCGCCCACGAACAGTGAGCATTTTGGATCTTTCTGCAGGTTGTGGGTGTGCTGGGCGATACGGCTGATAAGGATCAGCGGCCAGCCCTGTGCGTCCAGACAGTACGGAACCACGGAGCCAAACGGGAAACCGGGCATCGCCTTGGAATGCGTCGAGAGCACTCCACGGTATTCCTTGAGAAGCAATTCTCGGGCATTCTTGGCCGCTTCAACGCTCAATTTATGACTCCTTATTAGAATCCGTCAAAAAAACGGACAGGCGCCTGGGATAAGTTCCAGAGCGCTATCGGGGCAGTTCTCATGTGCAGCCAGGCCGCATCAGGTGCAGATCGAGAGGCTACTCTCTAAAAGGAAACCACACCTCTGACCTGCTATTGGGGCATGCGAATGCAACTCACTGACAAAGTAATCATTATCACGGGCGGTTGCCAGGGTTTAGGCCGTTCCATGGCCGAGTATTTCGCCGGTAAAGGCGCGAAGCTGGCGCTGGTGGACCTGAACCAGGAAAAGCTCGACGACACCGTCGCCGCTTGCAAGGCCAAAGGCGTCGAGGCTCGCGCTTATCTGTGCAATGTCGCCAATGAAGAGCAAGTGACGCATATGGTCGCCCAGGTGGCCGAAGACTTCGGTGCGATCCATGGCCTGATCAACAACGCCGGGATCCTGCGCGATGGCTTGCTCATCAAGGTCAAGGACGGCGAGATGACCAAGATGAGCCTGGCCCAGTGGCAGTCGGTCATTGACGTCAATCTGACGGGGGTGTTCCTGTGCACCCGTGAAGTCGCGGCCAAAATGATCGAGCTGAACAACAGCGGCACGATCATTAATATCTCGTCGATCTCCCGTGCGGGCAACGCCGGCCAGACCAACTACTCCGCCGCCAAAGCCGGTGTCGCTGCGATGACCGTGACCTGGGCGAAGGAATTGGCACGCTACGGTATTCGTGTGGCAGGCATTGCACCGGGTTTTATCGAAACAGAAATGACGCTGAGCATGAAGCCTGAGGCGCTGGAGAAGATAACGTCAGTGATTCCACTCAAGCGCATGGGCACGCCTGAAGAGATCGCCCATTCGGCGGCGTACATCTTCGAGAACGACTACATCAGCGGTCGGATTCTGGAGCTGGATGGCGGGTTGCGGATCTAAATCCCGACACAAAACAAATGTGGGAGCGGGCTTGCTCGCGAATGCGGTGCGTCAGTCAACATTACTGCTGATGACACACCGCATTCGCGAGCAAGCCCGCTCCCACAGGGGATTGCATTCCTTCAGTGAATTAATCGTCGCTGATGGTGATATTGGGCATCGCGGGCGATACCGCTTCCTGCAACACGATCCGCGCGCCGACATGGCGGGCCAGTTCCTGGTAAACCATTGCAATCGGGCTGTCGGGCTCGGCGATCACCGTTGGCTTGCCGCCGTCGGCCTGTTCGCGGATGGCCATCGCCAGCGGCAACGAAGCCAGCAGCTCGACGCCGTACTGGTTGGCCAGCTTCACACCACCGCCCTCACCGAACAGATGCTCGGCATGCCCGCAGTTGGAGCAGATGTGCACGGCCATGTTTTCCACTACGCCCAGCACCGGAATGTTGACCTTGCGGAACATCTCCACGCCCTTGCGTGCGTCCAGCAATGCCAGGTCTTGCGGCGTGGTAACGATCACCGCGCCGGCCACCGGGACTTTCTGCGCCAGGGTCAGCTGGATGTCGCCGGTGCCTGGCGGCATGTCGATGACCAGGTAATCCAGGTCGCCCCAGGCGGTTTGAGTGACCAGTTGCAACAAGGCGCCGGAAACCATCGGTCCGCGCCAGACCATCGGCGTGTTGTCGTCAGTCAGGAACGCCATGGACATGACTTCGACACCATGGGACTCGATCGGAATGAACCACTTCTGATCCTTGACCTGGGGCCGGGTGCCTTCAGGGATGCCGAACATGATGCCTTGGCTCGGACCGTAGATATCCGCGTCGAGAATCCCGACCTTGGCGCCTTCGCGGGCCAGGGCCAGGGCCAGGTTGGCGGCGGTCGTCGATTTACCCACACCGCCCTTGCCGGACGCCACGGCCACCACGTTCTTGACGTTGGCCAGCCCGGGGATCTGCGCTTGAGCCTTGTGTGCGGCAATGACACTGGTGATCTCGACGCGAGCGATGGTCACGCCGTCCAGCCCTTCAATGGCCATTTGCAGCAACTGCGCCCAGCCACTCTTGAACAGGCCGGCGGCATAACCCAGCTCCAGCTGGACGCTGACGCGATCACCCTGAATGTCGATGCTGCGAACGCACCCGGCGCTGACCGGGTCCAGGTTCAGGTAAGGGTCGGTGTATTGGCGAAGGACGGCTTCCACCGCTGCGCGATTGACGGCGCTCATGGGCAACTCCGATAGCAAGACTGAAAAATCAGGCGGGTATCCTAACCGTTCTACATCATAGACGGCATGCCCCACGATGATTTGTGGCAAACACATCCTGGTGGCGAGGGAGCTTGCTCCCGCTCGGCTGCGCAGCAGTCGTAATCAAGTTGATGCGATCCTTCTGTCGGAACCGGGTTACAGGGGTTGGGGCGGCTTCGCCACCCAGCGGGAGCAAGCTCCCTCGCCACAAAAGCCCACCTGCACCAAGCAAACTCATCACCACTCTTTTCAGAGGCGATGCATTCGGAAACAGGCCCGAAGGGTGAAAAATATACGCCAGCGCTTTATAGTGGCCGACCTCCGTTTCATCAAGTAGCCGAGCCCCATGTCCGAGCCACGCAAGATCCTCGTTACCAGCGCCCTGCCCTATGCCAATGGTTCGATCCATCTTGGCCACATGCTGGAATACATCCAGACCGATATGTGGGTGCGCTTCCAGAAGCACCGCGGCAATCAATGCATTTATGTCTGCGCCGACGACGCCCACGGTTCGGCCATCATGTTGCGCGCGGAAAAGGAAGGCATCACCCCGGAACAACTGATCGCCAACGTCCAGGCTGAACACAGCGCCGACTTTGCCGAGTTCCTGGTGGACTTCGACAACTTCCACTCCACTCACGCCGAAGAAAACCGTGAGCTGTCGAGCCAGATCTACCTGAAGCTGCGCGACGCCGGGCACATTGCCACGCGCTCGATCACCCAGTACTTCGACCCGGAAAAGAAAATGTTCCTGGCCGACCGCTTCATCAAGGGCACCTGCCCGAAATGCGGCACCGAAGACCAGTACGGCGACAACTGCGAAAAATGCGGTGCGACCTACGCGCCAACCGACCTGAAGGATCCGAAGTCGGCGATCTCCGGCGCCACGCCGGTGCTCAAGGATTCCCAGCACTTCTTCTTCAAGCTGCCGGACTTCCAGGAAATGCTGCAAGCCTGGACCCGCAGCGGCACCCTGCAAGAAGCCGTGGCGAACAAAATCGCCGAATGGCTGGACGCCGGCCTGCAACAGTGGGACATCTCCCGCGATGCGCCGTACTTCGGTTTCGAAATCCCCGACGAGCCGGGCAAATACTTCTACGTCTGGCTCGACGCGCCGATCGGCTACATGGCCAGCTTCAAGAACCTTTGCGACCGCACGCCCGCCCTTGATTTCGACGCGTTCTGGGGTAAGGATTCCACCGCCGAGCTGTACCATTTCATCGGCAAGGACATCGTCAACTTCCACGCCCTGTTCTGGCCAGCCATGCTCGAAGGCGCCGGTTTCCGTAAACCGACCGGCATCAACGTACACGGCTACCTGACCGTCAACGGTCAGAAAATGTCCAAATCCCGCGGCACTTTCATCAAGGCCCGGACTTATCTCGACCACCTGTCGCCGGAATACCTGCGCTACTACTACGCGGCCAAGCTGAGCCGTGGCGTCGATGACCTGGACCTGAACCTCGAAGACTTCGTGCAGAAGGTCAATTCCGATCTGGTCGGCAAAGTCGTCAACATTGCCAGCCGTTGCGCCGGTTTCATCCATAAAGGCAACGCCGGTGTGCTGGTGGCGGGCAATGCCGCGCCGGAACTGACCGAAGCGTTCCTCGCCGCAGCGCCGAGCATCGCCGAAGCCTACGAGGCTCGCGACTTCGCCCGCGCCATGCGCGAGATCATGGGCCTGGCCGACCGTGCCAATGCCTGGATTGCCGACAAGGCACCGTGGTCGCTGAACAAACAGGAAGGCAAGCAAGACGAAGTCCAGGCCATCTGCGCCCTGGGCGTCAACCTGTTCCGCCAGCTGGTGATTTTCCTCAAGCCGGTGCTGCCGCTGCTGGCCGCCGACGCCGAGGCGTTCCTGAACGTCGCGCCGCTGACCTGGGACGACCACGCGACCTTGCTCAGCAATCATCAACTGAACGAGTTCAAACCGTTGATGACCCGTATCGACCCGGTAAAAGTGCAAGCCATGAGCGACGCCTCGAAAGAAGACCTGACCGCCAGCGCTACCGACACCGGCGATGCTGCACCTGCCGGCAATGGCGAACTGGCCAAGGATCCGCTGTCACCGGAAATCGAGTTCGATACCTTTGCCGCTATCGACCTGCGCGTCGCTCTGATCCTCAAGGCCGAACACGTGGAAGGTGCCGACAAACTGCTGCGCCTGACCCTCGACATTGGTGACGAGCAACGCAATGTGTTCTCCGGGATCAAGAGCGCTTATCCGGATCCGTCCAAGCTCAATGGTCGCCTGACCATGATGATCGCCAACCTCAAGCCCCGGAAAATGAAGTTCGGCATCTCCGAAGGCATGGTGATGGCGGCCGGCCCTGGCGGTGAAGAAATCTACCTGCTCAGCCCTGACAGCGGCGCCAAGCCAGGCCAGCGCATCAAGTAAGGCTGTGCGGTAAACCAATCCCACAGTCGTGCCTGGCGCGACTGTGGGATTTTCATGTCTGGCCCACCCTCCGTCCTTGCCGGATAATGCCTAAGCTTTTTAGACCGCTCCGTTAAAAAGCCCCGTTCTTGCCGGCACGACCATGACCGAATTGCTTCTTACGCTTATCAGCACTGCCCTGATCAACAACCTCGTGTTGCACTGGCCGCTGGGCGTCGATCCGCTGCTGGGCAACGAGCATCGGCAAGTTCACGCATTGGGCCTTGCGACCACGTGTTTGATGCTGATCGTCGGCACGCTGGGCTACGCGGCCTACCGTTGGTTGCTGGTCCCGCTGGAGCTGACGTCGCTGCGCCTTTTTGTCTTCCTGCCATTAAGCGTTCTGCTGATTGGCCCGCTGCTGAAAGTGCTTTCCCGGTCACTTCCAAAATTTGCGTTCAATGGCCTCTGGCCCCTGCTGCTGGGCAACGCCGGCGTACTCGGCTTGACGCTGCTCAATGCTCAGGACGACAAAGGCTTCTTCCACGCCGTGGCCCTGAGCCTGGGCGCCGGGCTGGGATTCTGGCTGGTACTGAGCCTGTTCAGTGACTTGCGCCAACGCACCCTCGAAAATGATATCCCCCTGCCCTTTCGCGGCCTGCCCATCGACCTGATCGGCGCTGGACTGATTGCAGTGGCCTTTCTCGGATTCAGCGGACTGATCAAAACATGAGTCTGATTCAACGCATCGACGCCCTGTTGCCGCAGACCCAATGCGGCAAGTGCGGCCACCCCGGATGCAAACCGTACGCCGAAGGCATTGCCAACGGCGAACCGATCAACAAGTGCCCGCCAGGCGGCAGCGAGACCATCGCGGCCCTGGCCGAACTGTTGAAAGTGCCGGTGCTGGAACTGGACGTCAGTCGCGGTTCGGCCCCGGCGCAGATCGCCTATATTCGTGAAGCGGAGTGTATTGGTTGCACCAAGTGCATTCAGGCCTGTCCGGTGGATGCGATTGTCGGCGCGGCGAAATTGATGCATACGGTGATCGTCGATGAATGCACCGGTTGCGACCTGTGCGTAGCGCCCTGCCCGGTGGATTGCATCGAAATGCGGCCCTTGCCGCTGGACACGGTGCTGCCGGTTGTCGGCGGTCTGGCGTTCAGCCTTGAGGAGCAACGCGCCCGGACGGCCAAACGCAATCACGCACGGCAGCGATTCGAACAGCGCAACGCGCGCCTGCATCGCGAAGAAGAACAGAAAATCGCCGAGCGTCAGGCCCGGGCCCAACGCGCCGCCCAGCACAGTGAGGTAGCGACACTCGACCCGGTTCAGGCCGCTCTTGAGCGTGTCCGTGTACAGAAGGCAGCCAATGCCGATGCGGCGTTGAAAAAGGCCAAGATCGATCTGGCGATGAGTCGGGCGCAACTGAACAAGTCACTCAAGGCCTTCGGGCATCCGCCGACCTTCGAACAGCAGTCGCAACTGATCGTCTTGCAACAGCAATTCGAGGCTGCCGAACAGGCGTTGGCGAAACTGGAAAGTGCTGCACCGCCAGCCGCGCCCCCCGTCGTTCCAGCGAAAAATGCGCAGCTGAATCGGGCAAAGATCCAGTTGGCCATGCGCCGCACCGAACTCAAGAAAGCCCAAGCCAGCGAAGCGCCGGCTGAGCAGATTGAAGCCCTGGAACTGGCGGTCAATGAAGCCGAGCGTCAGGTGGATGCCTATGCCGCCCCTTGAATCGGTCGATGAGCGCCTTCAGCAAGCCATGAAGCTGGTATTGCTGGCCACCGTGCCGGGGCTGCTGGTGTTTTTCTGGCTGTATGGCTGGGGCGTGTTGATCAACCTGGTTCTGACGGGTGTTACCGCACTGGCCGTTGAAGCGGCCGTGTTGCGCTTGCGCAAGCAGGCGCTCAAGCCAACCTTGAGCGACGGCAGCGCACTGGTCAGCGCGACGCTGTTGGCGCTGGCCCTGCCGCCGTATTGCCCGTGGTGGCTGACGGTCTTCGCCGCAGCGTGCGCGATGGTATTTGGCAAACACCTGTACGGCGGCGTTGGCAAGAATCCGTTCAACCCGGCAATGCTGGGCTTCGCCCTGGTGCTGGTGACCTTTCCCCAACAGATGACCCTCTGGCCGTCGTCCCATGGACTGGACCTGATCGGCGGTTTGCAGCAGGTGTTCGGGTTCAGCCTCAGCCAGGCTCCGGATGCCTGGGTCCAGGCCACGGCGCTGGACAGCCTGCGGATCAACAAAAGCCTGACGATGGATGAACTGTTTACCGCCAACCCGGCGTTCGGTCATTTCGGCGGCCGAGGCATGGAATGGGTCAACCTGGCCTTTCTGGCGGGCGGTGCGTTTCTGCTGCAACGACGGGTGTTCAGCTGGCATGCGCCGGTCGGCATGCTCGCCAGCCTGTTCATCATCAGCCTGCTGTGCTGGAACGGCTCAGGCTCCGACTCCCACGGTTCGCCGCTGTTTCATCTGCTAACTGGCGCGAGCATGCTGGGCGCATTCTTCATCGTCACGGAACCGGTGTCCGGCGCAAAAAGCCCCAGCGCGCGACTGCTGTTTGGCGTGGGCGTCGGGCTGCTGACGTATCTGATTCGTACCTGGGGTGGCTATCCGGACGGCGTCGCCTTTGCCGTCCTGTTGATGAACCTCTGTGTGCCGGCGCTGGAGCGGTTTGCCGCTTCCAGACTGGAACGGGGTGCGCCATGAGCCGGACGTCGAGTGTTGTGATCCTGGTGGTGCTGGCAGCCTTGGGGATTGGCGCGACTTACCTCGTGCAGCACACCAGCGCGCCGCGCATTGCGGCCGAACAGCGCCTGATCGACAGTCGTAACCTGCTGGACTTGCTCCCTGCTGGAAGCTACGACAATCAGCCGCTGGACCAACCACTTGCCCTGGAAAATACCGGGTTGGCCAACAGCACGCTGCTGGGTGGCTACCTGGCGACCAAGACAGGCCAGACCAGCGCGGTGTTGCTGCGCAGCCAGACCCTGGGTTACGAAGGTTCCATCGAATTGCTGATCGCAATCGGCGCAAACGGCAAAGTGCTCGGCGTCAAAACGCTGAGGCAATCGGAAACTCCGGGGCTGGGCGGTCGACTCGCCGACTGGCCCAATACCTGGCTTCAGGCTTTTTCCGGAAAGTCCCGAAGCGAACCTTCCGACAATGGCTGGGCGTTGAAAAAGGATCAGGGGCAATTCGATCAAATGGCGGGGGCGACCATCACTTCGAGAGCGGTCATCAACGCTATCCATGACGCGTTGCGCTATTTCGACGAACATCAGCGACAGTTGATTGGGAGCAGCACTCATGAATAAGTCCTCGACGCTGCACAATTCACTGATGCTTGCGCCGCTGATCGGTGCCACGGATTCATTGGTGTCCGCCCTGGGCTTGTGGATGATGTTCATCGTGGCGATCAGTGCCTTTGGAGTGAGCATGGGCGCCTTGCGACCCCGACTTGTCCCAGAGACACGTCTGCTTGCCAGCATCCTGCTGGCCGCCGCACTGACCAGCTGCATCGAACTCGCCGCGCAAGTCTGGTCGCTGCAATGGCACCAGCATGTTGGGTTCTATGCAGGGTTGATTGCCTTGCAATGCGTTGTGCTGGAACACACCGGTTTTCACCAGAGTACCTGGCGTGATCGCCTGCGCCTGAGTGGCCTGTTCGGCGCGTTGATGGTGGGCCTTGGCTTGCTGCGCGAACTCATCGGCAGCGGGACACTCGGCAGCCATCTGCCATGGCTGGCAGGCACCGCACAAACGGACTGGCAAGGCTGGGTGCTCACTGCCGACGGCGGCTTGCGCCTGGTCACCCTGGCCCCTGGCGGATTCATACTGCTGGGACTGCTGATCGCCGCACGTCAGGCCTGGACCCGCTCGACGCCTTCACACTGACCGCCTTCGAGGAAATTCACTGCCCATGAATGCCGCAAAACGCCTGGAAATTTTTCGCCGATTTCACGAAGACAACCCGGAGCCGAAGACCGAACTGGCCTACTCCTCGCCGTTCGAATTGCTGATATCCGTGATCCTCTCGGCACAGTCGACCGATGTCGGCGTCAATAAGGCCACCGCCAAGCTCTACCCGGTAGCCAATACACCGGCTGCAATTTATGCCTTGGGGGTCGAGGGACTGTCGGAATACATCAAGACCATCGGCCTGTTCAACAGCAAAGCGAAAAACGTGATCGAGACCTGTCGCTTACTGATCGAACGTCATGGGGGCGAAGTGCCGCAAACCCGTGAAGAGCTGGAAGCGTTACCCGGCGTCGGCCGCAAGACTGCCAACGTGGTGCTCAATACCGCATTCCGCCAGCTGACCATGGCCGTGGACACGCATATTTTCCGGGTCAGCAACCGTACCGGCATTGCGCCAGGGAAAAATGTGGTCGAGGTTGAACAAAAACTGATGAAGTTCGTGCCGAAGGAATACCTGCTGGATTCCCATCACTGGCTGATCCTTCACGGACGCTACGTTTGCCTTGCCCGCAAGCCTCGCTGCGGCAGTTGCCGGATTGAAGATTTGTGCGAATACAAGCACAAGACGTCGGACGATTGAGGCGCTATTAGGTTTTTTGATTTATCGATTGAAAAAATCTTTTTTACCCGCCGGGAGATTATCGATATAAGGAGCGCCAAAGGCAGCCTTAGCCTGGAGTAACACTATGAGCACTGGCAAAGAGCAATTGGACGTAGAAGACGACTTCACCCCTGTTGAGGCTGATGATGCTGAACCGGTGGTTGAAGTGGCGAAGACCAACCTGAGCAAACGCCGTACCATCGATAACCTGCTGGAGGAGCGCCGACTGCAAAAGCAATTGGCCGATTACGATTTTGACCTATGACACCTAAAAGCCTCCCGAAACGGAGGCTTTTTACTAAGTGTCGCCGCTGGATCCCCCTCGCGCCTCGTCAAACGCCGAGGCGGTCACACCAGACCATTGCGTTGAGCCAATTCGATCAGGTCGACCAGGGAGCGGGCATTGAGCTTCAACAACAGACGAGTCTTGTAAGTGCTGACGGTCTTGTTGCTGAGGAACATTCCGTCGGCGATTTCCTTGTTGGTCTTGCCTCGAGCCAATTGCTGCAAAACCATCATTTCCCGTCCCGACAGTCGATCGACCATATCGGCTTCACTGGCGTTCCCCAAACTTGAACGCACAGTATGCAAGGCTTGATTCGGAAAGTAACTGTAGCCCGACAATACTGCCTTTATTGCACTGAGCAACTCAGTGAGATCTTGTTGTTTGCAAACATACCCGGCGGCACCGGATTGCATGCAGCGCATTGAAAAATGCCCTGGCGCCTGGGAAGTTAATATCAGTACCTTCATGGGCATTGCTGTCGAGGTCAGACGCGCGATGACTTCCAATCCATCAAGTTTCGGTATTCCAATATCCAGGATGACAATATCCGGCATATGCTCACGGGCAAGTTGCAACGCATCCACGCCATTGTCTGTCTCTGCAATGACTTCGTAGCCATGACGTTCCATTAGCATACGCACCGCAAGACGAATGACAGGGTGATCATCCACGATCAGCACTTTATTCATGGGCAAGTCCAATTTCGCTGTTCGAATTTTTAGAGCCCGCACAATAGCCTAGTCGTTTCCCCCATGGCATGCCGCCCCCCTCGGCCACCCACACCGAGAGACATTCCCTACAGATATTAGGGAATTGTCTTACAAATTTTCAGAAAATATCGTGAGAGGAAAAATTTTATCAACCTGAAAACATTTCGATTATCCGCAATTTTTTTGTTTCCATTTACAACCAGAAACCTGAACAAGAGGATTCGCCGCAAGCGATCAAACGAACTCTGGCTATTGAGCTACCCTTAAAAGTAACTGATATTTACCACTTTCGATTTTACCCGACAAAAACCACATAAAAAGGAACAAGAAAAAAATCACACAAGGCAACACTTAAAAAATACATTTAACGCAACACTACTTAAAACACCAGGAACAGAGATACCCGACCCGCATACAATAACGCTACTATCATACTATTCAAACCCAACACTAAAAGGAGTTCCGCGCCAACATAAATTCCAACTATTCGTTATAAATATCAAACTAAAAACACTAATCAATCGAGAAAAGACAATACTTCCATGAGCAGAAAACATGAACAAACAAAAGAAAAAAATCATAAACCCCATGACAGTCATTGCGATATTCGCCGCCATTTCTGAAACATCCGCCGCCGTCTCGCTGCCCTTTCTAGACAATAAGGAGCGGGAACTCTATGTCTGGTTCCTGATCAGTTTTCCTTTTTATTTGCTTTTTCTTTTCTTCGCCACACTAAACTTCAACTACCGGTCGCTGTACGCGCCCTCCGATTACAGCAAGGGAAAGCAATTTATAAAAGTGATGGACAATGCTGAACGTGGTCAGCGGCCCGATAACCTGAAGGACCCTCCCCCCCGAATCGATATTCATTCGGGCCTTTCGGCTCTTCAGCACGTGAGTCTGGCCGAGCAGTTGCAAAACCTGCACATCGTCGATGCGCGGTGGCTAAACAAGAAAACGGAATTCGGCGCCTGGATCGAAAAAAACCGGCACCCACAGGGAAGTCCTGCACAAGTGATCATATTTCTCACTTGTACTGAATCAGAGGCACTACTGAAGGAAAGCGCAACCAAGCAATCAAGACAGGCAAAAAATCGCAACGGCTCAACACTTTGCATTGCCTACAATTTGAATTCACGCGGTCTGACGATTCTTGATCATTCTTTTTACCTGACACGCAGCAGGTAACGCTTGAAGAGCATTCAGAAAGAGGAATCAGAAGGAAGGTATTACAGAGACAAAAAGAGCGCTGAACATGATGTCCGCAGGAAAATCCCCCTATTCAGAAATTGTGGCCTTGTCACCGACAAGGCCACAACTCTACGGTTTCAAAGGTCTCAGAAAAGCTTCCGGCCTTTGTTCGCCGCAATACGCATGCGCAACGCGTTGAGCTTGATGAAGCCCGCCGCGTCGGCCTGGTTGTAGGCGCCGCCATCTTCTTCGAAGGTCGCAATATTGGCATCGAACAACGATTCGTCGGACTTGCGACCAGTGACGATCACGTTGCCCTTGTACAGCTTCAGGCGCACAACGCCGTTCACGTGAGCCTGGGACGCATCGATCATCTGTTGCAGCATTAGACGCTCAGGGCTCCACCAGTAACCGGTGTAGATCAGGCTGGCGTATTTAGGCATCAGCTCGTCTTTGAGGTGAGCCACTTCGCGGTCCAGGGTGATCGATTCGATCGCTCGGTGGGCGCGCAGCATAATGGTGCCGCCTGGGGTTTCGTAGCAGCCGCGGGACTTCATGCCCACGTAACGGTTCTCGACGATGTCGAGACGGCCGATACCGTGTTCGCCACCGATACGGTTCAGGGTCGCCAGCACGGTAGCCGGGGTCATTTCGACGCCGTCCAGTGCCACGATGTCGCCGTTGCGGTAGGTCAGTTCCAGGTATTGCGCTTTATCTGGAGCCTTCTCCGGGGAGACGGTCCATTTCCACATGTCTTCTTCGTGCTCGGTCCAGGTGTCTTCCAGCACGCCGCCTTCATAGGAGATGTGCAGCAGGTTGGCATCCATCGAGTACGGGGATTTTTTCTTGCCGTGACGCTCGATCGGGATGTTGTGCTTTTCAGCATAATCCATCAGCTTTTCACGGGAGAGCAGGTCCCATTCGCGCCACGGAGCAATCACTTTCACACCTGGTTTCAAGGCGTAGGCGCCCAGTTCGAAACGAACCTGGTCGTTGCCCTTGCCGGTGGCACCGTGGGAAATGGCATCCGCGCCGGTTTCGTTGGCGATTTCGATCAAGCGCTTGGCGATCAACGGACGAGCGATGGAAGTACCCAGCAGGTACTCGCCTTCGTAAACGGTGTTGGCGCGGAACATCGGGAAAACGAAATCGCGCACGAATTCTTCGCGCAAGTCGTCGATGTAGATCTCTTTCACGCCCATGGCCTGTGCCTTGGCGCGTGCAGGTTCGACTTCTTCGCCCTGACCCAGGTCAGCGGTGAAGGTCACGACTTCACAGTTATAAGTATCCTGCAGCCACTTGAGGATCACCGAAGTGTCCAGGCCGCCGGAATACGCCAGAACGACCTTGTTTACGTCCGCCATGCCATCACTCCACGGGGTTCTACGGAAAGCCGCCAAGTCTACCGCTCATGCAGGGCAATTTACAGAGGCGCGACAGCTTATGACGACGAAGCGACAGATTATGTCGAGTGAGCGACGATAACAGCAGGTTCAGGAGGTTGACGCGGCGCTCGCCGATGCCGTGGCCTGAGGGGCCGGTTTTTCGGTGGGCGCAACCCGCGCGAGGTGCACGTTGACCCGACGGTTCTTCGCCCTGTTAGCGGAGTTGGTATTGGGCGCCAATGGATAACGCTCACCATGAAAACGCACGGTGATCTGCGACTCCTGAATGCCGTTGGCCTTGAAGAATTCCATGACTGCCAGGGCCCGACGTCGCGACAAATCCCGATTGGTCAGGCGGTTGCCGCTGTTATCGGAGTGGCCATCGAGCTCGATGTGGTTGACCGTCGGATCAGCCTTCATGAACTCCAGCATCACTTGTAATTGCGCCTTGGCCTGCGCGTCCAGATCCATGCCTTCGCCGGGGAAGCCAATCTGCGACTGTTTAACCTGCTCGAAATTCTTCGGCAGCAGCTTCGCCACGCAGCCCTGATAATCATTAAATGCCTGGCTGAACTTGACGGGCAACAGACGCACTTCTGACACTCGACCATCGCCCGAGTGATGTCGAACGACCGGACTGCGACCATCCAACAGGCCACTGATCAAGCGGCCGGCCTGAACTTGCGAGCTGTTGAACAACACATTGCCGCTGCCAATTCGCACAGAACCGAGGTTGATGTCGCCGCGCCCCGGCTGCCAAGGGGCAGCCGCCGCCAGCAGGGTGGCCGAACCACCGCCGATCATCGCGTTATAGGCCTTCAGACGGAACGTCGCTTGCTCACCCGCACGGCGCACGAACTCACCCGAACCAAAATCAGTGATCGGCTGAGTCAGACGACATTCGAACTTGTCTCCTTCGACCGTCCACTCAATGCTCTCCAGACGGGTCTGGAAAGTGAGCGCCATCGCAGGAAGGCTGGCAAACACACTGAGCAAGGCTAAATAACGCTGGCGCACGGGAGGCTCCACTGGCTTCTACAACAAAAAGACCGACACACAGATGTTTACGGCATACCTGTTGGATATCGGAAGCTTCCTGCAAAACTTGATAGCGAGTGCCTGGAAGAGTCTTTTCCGGTAGCATTCCCCTCAGTTTGACCCGCCTGGAATCCCCTCATGTCCGACCGCCTGACCCTGCTGCGTCCCGACGACTGGCATATTCATCTTCGCGATGGTGCTGTGTTGCCCAATACAGTCGCGGATGTCGCGCGCACCTTTGGTCGCGCCATCATCATGCCCAACCTGGTACCTCCGGTGCGTAACACCGCTGAAGCCGACGGCTATCGCCAGCGGATTCTCGCTGCACGCCCGGCTGGCAGCCGCTTCGAACCATTGATGGTGCTGTACCTGACCGACCGCACCCAGCCCGAAGAAATTCGCGAGGCCAAGGCCAGCGGCTTCATTCACGCCGCCAAGCTGTACCCGGCCGGCGCGACCACCAACTCGGACTCTGGTGTCACCAGCATCGACAAGATTTTCCCTGCACTCGAGGCCATGGCCGAAGTCGGGATGCCCTTGCTGGTTCACGGTGAAGTCACCCGTGGCGATGTCGACGTGTTCGATCGCGAAAAAATCTTCATCGATGAGCACATGCGTCGTGTGGTCGAGCGCTTCCCTAGCCTCAAAGTGGTGTTCGAACACATCACCACCGCCGACGCCGTGCAGTTCGTCAACGAGGCTTCGGCCAATGTAGGCGCGACCATCACCGCGCATCACCTGCTGTACAACCGCAACCACATGCTGGTGGGCGGGATTCGGCCGCACTTCTATTGCCTGCCGATCCTCAAGCGCAACACCCATCAGGAAGCCCTGCTCGACGCCGCCACCAGCGGCAGCGACAAGTTCTTCCTCGGCACCGACTCGGCGCCCCATGCCCAGCACGCCAAAGAAGCCGCTTGCGGCTGCGCCGGTTGCTACACCGCTTATGCAGCGATCGAGATGTATGCCGAAGCCTTCGAACAGCGCAACGCGCTGGACAAGCTCGAAGCCTTCGCCAGCCTGAACGGCCCGCGTTTCTACGGCCTGCCGGTGAACACCGATCGCATCACCCTGGTCCGCGAAGAGTGGACCGCCCCAACCAGCCTGCCATTTGGCGAGCTGACCGTAATCCCGCTGCGCGCCGGTGAAAAACTGCGCTGGCGCCTGCTGGAGGAACACGCGTGAGTGAAGACCATTTCGACGACGAACAGGACGGTCAAGGCGGCGGAGGTGGTTCGCGCCACCCGATGGCTGAGCGCTTCCGTGGATACCTGCCCGTTGTTGTCGACGTTGAAACCGGTGGTTTCAACTCTGCCACTGACGCCTTGCTGGAAATTGCCGCAACCACTATCGCCATGGATGAAAAAGGGTTTGTGTATCCCGATCACACCTATTTCTTCCGCGTCGAGCCTTTTGAAGGCGCGAACATTGAAGCGGCCGCGCTGGAATTCACCGGGATCAAACTCGATCACCCGCTGCGTATGGCGGTGAGCGAAGAAACGGCCCTGACCGATATTTTCCGCGGCATCCGCAAGGCCCTGAAAGCCAACGGCTGCAAACGGGCGATTCTGGTCGGGCACAACAGCAGCTTCGACCTGGGTTTCCTCAACGCCGCTGTCGCGCGTCTGGACATGAAACGTAATCCGTTTCACCCGTTCTCAAGCTTCGATACCGCGACCCTGGCCGGTCTGGCTTATGGCCAAACCGTGCTGGCCAAGGCCTGTCAGGCCGCCGATATCGACTTCGACGGTCGTGAGGCCCACTCGGCTCGCTACGACACCGAGAAGACCGCCGAGCTGTTCTGCGGCATCGTCAATCGCTGGAAACAAATGGGCGGCTGGGAAGACTTCAACGACTGATCCCGGTCGCTGGATTTATCCCGCCCATAAAAAAACCGGCCTCTACGGCCGGTTTTTTTATGCCTCAAACGTACCTTACAGCGCAGCAGCGTGCTCGGTCAGGTAAGCCGCAACACCTTCGGTGGAAGCGGTCATGCCTTTGTCGCCTTTTTTCCAGTTGGCAGGGCAAACTTCACCGTGCTCTTCGTGGAATTGCAGTGCGTCGACCAGACGAACCAGCTCTTCGATGTTACGGCCCAGCGGCAGGTCGTTGATGATCTGCGAGCGGACAACGCCTTTGTCGTCGATCAGGAACGCACCACGGAAAGCTACGCCGTCAGCGGACTGAACGTCGTAAGCCTTCATGATTTCCTGCTTGATATCGGCAGCCATGGTGTAACGGACCTGGCCGATACCACCATTGTTGACCGGGGTGTTGCGCCAGGCGTTGTGGGTGAAGTGCGAGTCGATCGAAACGGCGATCACTTCAACGTTGCGTGCCTTGAAGTCAGACATGCGGTTGTCCAGAGCGATCAGCTCGGACGGGCAAACGAAGGTAAAGTCCAGTGGGTAGAAGAACACCAGGCCGTATTTGCCTTTGATGGCCGACGACAGGGTGAAGCTGTCTACGATTTCGCCATTGCCGAGTACAGCCGGTACGGTGAAGTCAGGGGCTTGTTTGCCTACGAGTACGCTCATTGGATATCTCCTGGTGTAAAAACGTGAAGTTCCGGGTTTGTGCCAGCCTGCCACCTTCGGGCGACAGCCCTGTGACACGAACCCGCTTCATAAGGACCGGCCATCATACACTGCGTTTTTGACCTGTCCTTAACGGTTTTTTTGTCAGGGGAAATGCAGCCGACGGGTTTTCCTGGTGATCGATGCTGAGAGGAAACCGTTCGTCAGGCTTGAACAAAGCTTTCAGAAACCACTTTGACAATCATTCTCGTTAACATTAAGATCCATCGCAATTGAGTCACAACCAGCGACGGTTTTCACTTATGTATGTTTGCCTCTGCACTGGCGTCACCGACGGTCAAATCCGCGAAGCGATCTATGAAGGTTGCTGCAGTTATAAGGAAGTCCGTCAGGCCACCGGCGTAGCCAGCCAATGCGGTAAATGTGCCTGCCTTGCCAAGGAAGTGGTCCGCGAAACCCTGACCAAATTGCAATCCGCCCAGGCCGCGATTCCCTACCCTGTAGAATTTACTGCCGCGTAATTAACGTATTTCAAAGAACCGGACTAGATGTCCGGTTTTTTTATGTCTGAAAATCAAACGCTTACGCTCTAGACGCGGAACACAAACATTCTTATTCCGATTAATTTTCATTTAAGTTTCAATAACTTAGGTTTGACACTCTTAATATCGCAGCTCAAACTCTGCCTCATAGACAGCTATTTAGGGCAGGACCCCATCATGAAAGGCGACATTACAGTCATCCAGCATCTCAACAAGATCCTTGCCAATGAGCTGGTCGCGATCAATCAATACTTCCTGCATGCACGTATGTATGAAGATTGGGGCCTGAACAAACTTGGCAAGCACGAATACCACGAATCCATCGACGAGATGAAGCACGCGGACAAGCTGATCAAGCGCATTCTGTTCCTTGAAGGCCTGCCGAACGTCCAGGACCTGGGCAAGCTGCAGATCGGCGAGCACACCCAGGAAATGCTTGAGTGCGACCTGCGTATCGAGCGCACAGGTCATGCGGATCTCAAAGCGGCTATCGCTCATTGCGAAACCGTTGGCGACTTTGGTAGCCGTGAACTGCTTGAAGATATTCTTGAATCCGAAGAAGAACATATCGATTGGCTGGAAACCCAACTGGGCCTGATCGATAAAGTCGGTCTTGAGAACTATCTGCAATCGCAGATGGGCGAAGAGTAAGTTAGCGCCCGCTAAACTCGGAACAATAAAAAGCCCCGCTCTCTTTTAGGAGGCGGGGCTTTTTTATGCCTGTTCTTGCAGGAGCATGGCTTGCCCGCGATGAACGATGACGCGGTGTTCTTGCTGAACCGCGGCGCCTGCATCGTGAGCAAGCTTTGCTCCTGCAAAGAGCTAATCAGGCTTCGGTCTTGCCAGCAGCAGCTTTTTCAACAGCAGCCTTGATGGTGGTTTGCAGCGAACCGTCTGCAGCCATCTCGGTCATGATGTCGCTACCGCCGACCAACTCACCGCCAACCCACAGTTGCGGGAAGGTTGGCCAGTTGGCGTATTTTGGCAGGTTGGCGCGGATTTCCGGGTTCTGCAGGATGTCCACGTAAGCAAATTTTTCACCACACGCCATCACGGCCTGCGCGGCTTTCGCGGAGAAGCCACACTGCGGGGCATTCGGCGAGCCTTTCATGTAAAGCAGAATGGTGTTGTTAGCAATCTGCTCTTTAATCGTTTCGATGATATCCATGGAGCACCTCGGCTGAACTTTCCGACTCAGGGGTCGGCACGGTGGCGCATTGTAACGGAAACCCGAGCACCCTGCTCGGTCTCCCCGACAGACTTGATCAAGCCGCCGCCACGGTCACTGGCACACCGTTCAACGCCGCATTGCCCGACAACTCATCGAGCAGGCATTCGTCGGTCAGGTCATTGGCGCTGGAGCCCGGCTGACCACTGGCAATGGTCATCTGCACGCCTGGCCGCGCATGGCCCCAACCGTGCGGAAGGCTGACCACGCCTTTCATCATATCCAGACTGCCAAGCACTTCAACTTCGATCTCACCGACCCGCGAACTGACCCGCACGCGCTGCCCGTCGCTCAGCCCACGGCTGGCCAGGTCATCCGGGTGCATCAGCAATTGATGGCGCGGCTTACCCTTCACCAGGCGGTGATAGTTATGCATCCACGAGTTGTTGCTGCGCACATGACGGCGGCCAATCATCAGCAACTCATCGGCCGCAGGCGCTTGCAAGGCCGCAAAGCGCGCCAGGTCGGCAAGGATCGCTGGCGGCGCAGCCTGGACGCGCTGGTTTTCGGTTTTCAGGCGAGGCGCCAGGTTGGGTTTCAGCGCACCGAGATCGACGCCATGCGGGTGATCGAACAAGGTCGCCAGCGACAATTTCTGCTGCGAAGCATCGCCATACAACCCCATCCGCAAGCCACGATCGATCATCTGCGCTGGCGGGATCGTCGGTTTCAGGTCCTTGCCGGTCTTTGCCGCAAAGGCCTTGGCCAGCCCAACGAAGATCTCCCAGTCATGCAACGCACCTTCAGGTTTGGGCAGGATCGCGCGATTGAACCGAGTGACGTTACGCACCGCAAACATATTGAATGTCGTGTCGTAATGATCGTTTTCCAGGGCCGATGTCGACGGCAGGATCAGGTCGGCATAACGCGTGGTTTCATTGATGTACAGGTCGACGCTGACCATGAACTCCAAACCGTCCAGCGCCTGTTCCAGTTGTCGGCCATTGGGCGTCGACAGCACCGGATTACCCGCCACGGTAATCAGCGCGCGGACCTGCCCTTCCCCTTCGGTAAGCATCTCTTCGGCCAGCGCCGACACCGGCAGTTCTCCCCCATACTCAGGACGCCCGGAGACCCGGCTCTGCCACAGATTGAAATGCCCACCGGAAGTGGACGCCACCAGATCCACCGCAGGTTCGGTGCACAACGCCCCTCCTACACGATCGAGATTACCGGTGACCAGGTTGATCAGTTGCACAACCCAATGACACAAGGTCCCGAACGCCTGGGTCGAGACACCCATGCGGCCGTAACAGACCGCTGTCGGCGCCGCCGCAAAGTCCCGCGCCAGTTGGCGGATCTGTTCGGCGGGTACCGCGCACAGCGGGCTCATGGCCTCAGCGGTGAAATTCGCGACCGCCTCCCGCACCTCGTCCAGACCGTCCACCGGCAAATGACTGTCGCGGGTCAGACCTTCAGCGAACAAGGTATTGAGCAGTCCGAACAACAATGCCGCATCGCCACCGGGGCGCACGAACAGATGCTGGTCGGCAATCGCCGCGGTTTCGCTGCGGCGCGGATCGACCACCACCACTTTGCCCCCGCGGGCCTGAATCGCCTTCAAGCGCTTCTCGACATCCGGCACAGTCATGATGCTGCCGTTGGAGGCCAGCGGATTGCCGCCGAGGATCAGCATGAAATCGGTGTGATCGATGTCCGGAATCGGCAACAGCAAACCGTGGCCGTACATCAAATGGCTGGTCAGGTGATGGGGCAATTGGTCGACCGAGGTCGCGGAAAACCGGTTGCGGGTTTTCAACAGGCCGAGAAAGTAATTGCTGTGGGTCATCAGCCCATAGTTGTGCACGCTGGGGTTGCCTTGATAGACCGCCACGGAATTCTGTCCGTGACGCTCCTGAATCGCCGCCAGACGTTCGGCTACAAGGTTGAAGGCGTCTTCCCACTCGATGGGTTGCCATTCACTGCCGACCCGCAGCATCGGCTGACGCAGACGATCCGGATCGTTCTGGATATCTTGCAAGGCGACAGCCTTGGGGCAGATATGCCCGCGGCTGAAGGTATCCTGAGCGTCACCCTTGATCGACGTGATCTGTACCGCGCCTTCAACCTCGGTGGTTTCGATGGTCAAGCCGCAGATGGCTTCGCACAAGTGGCACGCACGGTGATGGAGAGTCTTGGTCATGGCCAGTCTCTGTCTTGTTCTGGGCGGGCAATATCGGCCGCGGGAACAAAACTATGGCGCCTGATCCACTGCTGCGCCAGCGACGTTCGTCTTGTGAATCGGCGGCCATCAGGCCAGCCGATGACCGTTGAGGATCAGTTCGGCGGCAGCCTCGGCGGCGCCTGCAACTGGATCTCCTGGATGGTTTCGATCTGCTCTTGAGCGAGATGAACACCGGTGAGTTCGCCGATCAGCCGCCAGTGCTCGTCGAGCCCGGTGCTGATGGTTGCCATGCGGTCGATCATCCGCCGGCCGGCGGCCTTGGTGACTTCGTCTTCACTGCGCATCAACTCGAAGGACATCGAGGTCATGGAAGCGGTGAGGTGGGTTAGTGAGCGAGCCGTGAGGCCGAGTAATTCCATTAACTGTCGTTCTTTCGAATCCATTCCGAAGGCTCCCTGCGTCATTCGTGCGTTAGTTATAACCCGCCACTTTGCTTTAGCAAATGTTTCAGACCAGACACATCCCTCAATCCTGAGTGCAAATGTCTCGAATGACAGGTCAGAAACCGACCGTTGCTATGCCGTCCCCGCCCCGTTTGATTGCAAAGCCCCGTGACCCCAGTGTACAAATGACGGGCTGCTGTCAGGAAACAGGCTTCAAAAGCGCTACTGCGGTCATCCCGTAGCCCCTCTGAAATCCCCTAAAAACCGTAGCCCTATTGGTAAGACGCGACATTTAATTATAAGATCGCGCCTTCCCCTATTTCGTCGCCCCGTGCGGCTTACGCCGCAGGTCTCGCCCGTTTTTCAGTTAAACAAGGCTTTGAGTATCTGCGGTCTGTTGCAAAAAGGTAGTCAATGATGAGCGCAAGGCACTTTCTCTCCCTGATGGATTGCACGCCCGAAGAGCTGGTCAGCGTGATCCGTCGAGGCGTTGAGCTCAAAGACCTGCGTAACCGCGGCGTACTGTTCGAGCCTCTGAAAAACCGCGTGCTCGGGATGATTTTCGAGAAGTCCTCGACCCGCACCCGTATTTCGTTCGAAGCCGGCATGATCCAGCTCGGTGGCCAGGCGATCTTCCTGTCGCCGCGCGACACCCAACTGGGCCGTGGCGAGCCGATCGGCGACTGCGCGATCGTCATGTCGAGCATGCTCGACGCCGTGATGATCCGTACCTTTGCCCACAGCACCCTGACCGAATTCGCCGCCAACTCCCGCGTGCCCGTGATCAACGGCCTGTCCGATGATCTGCACCCGTGCCAGTTGCTCGCCGACATGCAGACGTTCCTCGAACACCGCGGTTCGATCCAGGGCAAAACCGTGGCCTGGATCGGCGACGGCAACAACATGTGCAACAGCTATATAGAAGCGGCGATCCAGTTCGACTTCCAGTTGCGCATCGCTTGCCCGGAAGGCTTTGAACCCAACCCAGAGTTCGTGGCCAAAGCCGGCGATCGTGTCACCATCGTCCGCGATCCGAAGGATGCCGTACGTGGCGCCCACCTGGTCAGCACCGACGTCTGGACCTCCATGGGCCAGGAAGAGGAAACCGCCAAGCGCCTGAAGCTGTTCGCGCCGTTCCAGGTCAACCGCGCCCTGCTCGACCTGGCCGCACCGGACGTGCTGTTCATGCACTGCCTGCCGGCCCACCGTGGCGAAGAGATCAGCGTCGACCTGCTCGATGACCCGCGCTCCGTCGCATGGGATCAAGCCGAAAACCGTCTTCACGCACAAAAGGCCTTGCTCGAGTTTCTCGTCGAACCGGCGTATCACCACGCATGAGCCATCCATTACTGCTGAACCTGCGTAACCTCGCCTGCGGTTATCAAGACCAGCGCGTCGTACAAAACCTCAACCTGCATTTGAATGCCGGCGACATCGGTTGCCTGCTGGGCTCTTCGGGTTGCGGCAAAACCACCACGCTGCGGGCGATTGCCGGTTTCGAACCGGTGCACGAAGGTGAAATCCAGCTGGCGGGCGAGACAATCTCCCGCGCCGGTTTCACCCTCGCCCCGGAGAAGCGCCGGATCGGCATGGTGTTCCAGGATTACGCACTGTTTCCGCATTTAAGCGTCGCCGAGAACATTGCCTTCGGGATCCGCAAGCACCCGCAAAAGGATCGCGTCACCGAAGAGTTGCTGGAACTGGTCAACCTGAAAAACCTCGGCAAGCGCTTCCCGCATGAGTTGTCCGGTGGTCAACAACAGCGCGTCGCACTGGCCCGCGCCCTGGCACCGGAACCACAATTGCTGCTGCTCGACGAACCCTTTTCCAACCTTGATGGCGAGCTGCGACGCAAGCTCAGCCATGAGGTGCGCGATATTCTCAAGGCCCGTGGCACCAGCGCAATTCTGGTAACGCATGACCAGGAAGAAGCCTTCGCGGTGAGTGATCATGTGGGGGTTTTCAAGGAAGGTCGCCTGGAGCAGTGGGATACGCCCTACAACCTGTATCACGAACCGCTGACGCCGTTTGTCGCCAGCTTCATCGGTCAGGGCTATTTCATTCGCGGTCAGTTGAGCAGCCCCGAGTCGGTGCAGACCGAACTGGGTGAGTTACGCGGTAATCGTGCCTACACCTGGCCGGTGGGCGGTGCGGTGGATGTCTTGCTGCGTCCGGACGACATCGTTTATGCACCGGACAGCACGCTGAAGGCGCTGATTGTCGGCAAGTCTTTCCAGGGTGCGTCCACTTTGTATCGCTTGCAATTGCCGACCGGCGCGCAACTGGAATCGATTTTCCCGAGCCATGCCGATCATCAGGTGGGTTCAGAGGTTGGCATTCGTGTCGCAGCTGAACATCTGGTGCTGTTCCAGGCCACCGGCAGCATCGCGGCGCAGATTCCGGTCGTCGAATCCGGCGTTCGGCGCTACAGCGGCGCCCACTGACACCCCCGCCTCTGTAGGAGCATCAACCCAGGATCAGCGTTCCGCTCGCAACGAGCGTCGCATTCCCGCCGATTTTCACCCGATCCCCTTCCAGTCGGCAGAACAACTCCCCGCCTTGAGCCGAGCACTGACAAGCCGTCAGGCTCGACTTGCCTAAACGTTTCGACCAGCACGGGATCAGGCTGCAATGGGTTGAACCGGTCACCCATTCCACACCTGGCGCGCGTTCGACATCCCGCCCACTTGCGACGAAGCTCGCGTCAGGCGCGACCGATATCAGCGAACTTTGCCTGGGTATGTTCGGCCAGCACCGCGGGCGCCAATTCGACTTCCAGGCCACGTCGCCCCGCGCTGACAAAAATGCTGGCGAAGGGCTGCGCCGAATTATCGATAAAGGTGCGCAAGCGCTTTTTCTGTCCCAACGGACTGATGCCGCCCAACAGGTAACCGGTGGATCGTTGCGCAGCTGCGGGATCGGCCATTTCGACTTTTTTCACCCCGGCCGCATGCGCAAGGCCCTTTAAGTCCAGACTTCCGACGACCGGCACCACAGCCACCAACAATTCACCTTTCTCGCTGGCCGCCAGCAAGGTCTTGAACACCTGCGCCGGATCCAGCCCTAGCTTCTCCGCGGCCTCCAGGCCGTAGGACGCGGCCTTCGGATCATGTTCGTAACTGTGCACGCGATGTTCGGCACGAACTTTTTTCAACAAATCCAATGCGGGGGTCATGACAGCTCCAGACTGGGCGGCAGTAGAAAAATACTGCGCTGGATTCTAGGCCATTGATCGACAAAACGCTCTATTGCGGCGCTATTTCAAAGGCTCGGCCGTGTCGCATGCCGTTCGTCCACCTTCGGCCAGCCGCGTGAACGATGCGGTCATTCATGTGACTAATAGTTCGATTGTGACTGATGGTTCACTTTCGACCTTTGACAGCAGCGTTTCTTGTCTATATTTTTTCGAATCTGAATACTGTACGAATGTTCCTATCGCAGCACCCAGCAGTAGGCCGAGAACAGGATGGGGATCCTGCCTCGGTGAAAATCGCGCTTTGACCATGATGCAAAAGCGCCAGACAACAACAAAAATGAGGTTTTCAATGACAACTGCTTTACAACAACCGTCGCTCTCAAGCCAATGCATGGCCGAGTTCCTGGGCACTGCGCTGCTGATATTTTTTGGTACAGGTTGTGTTGCCGCGCTCAAGGTCGCGGGTGCCAGCTTTGGCCTTTGGGAAATCAGCATCATCTGGGGGGTCGGCGTGAGTATGGCGATCTACCTGACCGCCGGCGTTTCCGGGGCTCATCTCAATCCTGCCGTCAGCATTGCCCTGAGCATTTTCGCTGACTTCGAAAAGCGCAAACTGCCTTTTTATATCCTCGCCCAGATCGCAGGCGCCTTCTGTGGAGCGTTGTTGGTTTACACGCTGTACAGCAATTTATTCTTCGATTACGAACAAACACACCATATGGTTCGTGGTACTCAGGCCAGCCTCGAATTGGCGTCGGTGTTTTCCACCTTCCCCAACCCGGTCTTGTCCACGGCTCAAGCCTTCCTCGTCGAAGTGATCATCACTGCCATCCTGATGGGCGTGATCATGTCCCTGACCGACGACAACAATGGCTTGCCAAAGGGTCCGCTCGCTCCGCTGCTGATCGGCCTGCTGATTGCCGTAATTGGCAGTTCGATGGGGCCGCTGACCGGTTTTGCGATGAACCCGGCGCGCGACTTCGGTCCTAAACTGATGACTTTCTTCGCTGGCTGGGGTGAAATTTCCTTCACCGGCGGGCGCGATATCCCGTATTTCCTGATTCCGATTTTTGCACCGATTGTCGGTGCCTGCCTCGGTGCTGCAGCATATCGCGGGTTGATTGCCCGCCATCTGCCCAGCGCCCTGCCTGCTACAAAGGACGCAGCACCGGCCATTGACGGCAAACCAAGAACTTCTTGATACCGTTGGCGTGTGATCCTGCCCATCAGATCACGCGCCGGACCTCACTCCCTTTTTTCGTCCAAGGCAATCGACATGACCGACATTCAGAATAAGAACTACATCATTGCCCTCGATCAGGGTACGACCAGCTCCCGCGCGATCATTTTCGACCGCGACGCGAATGTGGTCTGCACCGCCCAGCGCGAATTCGCACAGCATTACCCGCAAGCCGGCTGGGTTGAACACGACCCGATGGAAATCTTCGCCACCCAAAGCGCGGTGATGGTCGAGGCCCTGGCACAAGCCGGTCTGCATCACGACCAGGTTGCCGCCATCGGCATCACCAACCAGCGCGAAACCACCGTGGTCTGGGACAAGACCACCGGGCGGCCGATCTACAACGCGATCGTCTGGCAGTGCCGCCGCAGCACCGAGATCTGCCAGCAGCTCAAGCGCGACGGTCACGAGCAATACATCAGCGAAACCACCGGCCTGGTCACCGACCCGTACTTCTCCGGTACCAAGCTCAAGTGGATCCTCGACAACGTCGAAGGCAGCCGCGAACGCGCGCGCAAAGGCGAACTGTTGTTCGGCACCATCGACAGCTGGCTGATCTGGAAATTTACCGGCGGCAAGGTGCACGTCACCGACTACACCAACGCCTCGCGCACCATGCTCTTCAACATCCACACGCTTGAGTGGGACGCGAAGATGCTGGAAGTGCTGGATATTCCGCGCGAGATGCTGCCGGAAGTTAAATCCTCGTCCGAAATCTATGGCCATACCAAAAGCGGCATCGCCATCGGTGGCATCGCGGGTGACCAGCAAGCAGCCCTGTTCGGTCAGATGTGCGTCGAGCCAGGCCAGGCGAAAAACACCTACGGCACCGGCTGCTTCCTGCTGATGAACACCGGCGAAAAAGCAGTGAAATCCAAGCACGGCATGTTGACCACCATCGCTTGCGGCCCGCGCGGCGAAGTGGCTTACGCGCTGGAAGGTGCCGTGTTCAACGGTGGTTCCACTGTTCAATGGCTGCGTGATGAACTGAAAATCATCAACGACGCCCACGACACCGAATACTTCGCCAACAAGGTCAAGGACAGCAACGGCGTGTACCTGGTGCCCGCCTTCACCGGTCTGGGCGCTCCGTACTGGGATCCGTATGCCCGCGGCGCATTGTTCGGCCTGACTCGCGGCGTACGCGTGGATCACATCATTCGGGCAGCCTTGGAGTCGATTGCCTACCAGACCCGCGACGTTCTCGACGCCATGCAACAGGACTCCGGCGAACGCTTGAAATCCCTGCGCGTCGACGGCGGCGCTGTCGCGAACAACTTCCTGATGCAGTTCCAGGCCGACATCCTCGGTACTCAGGTCGAGCGTCCGCAAATGCGCGAAACCACCGCACTCGGTGCAGCTTACCTGGCCGGTCTGGCGTGTGGCTTCTGGGGCAGCCTGGACGAGTTGCGCGGCAAGGCGGTGATCGAGCGCGAATTCGAACCGACCCTGGAGGAAACCGCGAAGGAAAAACTCTACGCCGGCTGGAAAAAAGCCGTCAGCCGCACCCGCGACTGGGAACCGCATGAAGGCGCTGAATAAGCCGAGGTGAGTACTCGTATCTGTATGTAACTGGCAGGGAGCAGATTCCTGCGGCATCATGGGCAAATTTTTGCACGGCAGCCCAAAGGAAGCCCCATGAATCTGCCTCCCCGTCAGCAGCAAATCCTCGAACTGGTCCGCGAACGCGGGTACGTCAGCATCGAGGAAATGGCTACGCTGTTCGTCGTTACACCGCAAACCATCCGCCGTGATATCAATCAGCTCGCGGAAGCTAATTTATTGCGTCGCTACCACGGCGGCGCAGCCTACGATTCCAGCGTCGAAAACACCGCCTACGCCATGCGTGCCGATCAGATGCGCGATGAAAAGCAGCGTATCGGCGAAGCCATTGCGGCTCAAATCCCGGATCACGCCTCGCTGTTCATCAACATCGGCACCACCACCGAATCCATCGCCCGGGCGTTGCTCAATCACAATCACCTGAAAATCATCACCAACAACCTGCATGTGGCATCAATGCTCAGCGCCAAGGACGACTTCGATATCCTGCTGACCGGAGGCAACGTGCGGCGCGACGGTGGCGTGGTCGGTCAGGCCAGTGTCGACTTCATTAACCAGTTCAAGGTTGATTTCGCCCTGGTCGGCATCAGCGGTATCGATGAAGACGGCAGCCTGCTGGACTTCGACTATCAGGAAGTTCGGGTGTCCCAGGCGATCATCGCCAATGCCCGGAAGGTGATACTGGCGGCTGACTCCAGCAAATTCGGGCGCAACGCCATGATTCGCCTGGGGCCGATCAGCTTGATCGATTGCCTGGTGACCGATCAGCAACCTGTGCCGGCGTTGGCGCAGTTGTTGAGTCAGCACAAGATTCGGCTAGAAGTCGTGTAAGCACATCGGTCCCTTGTGGCGAGGGGGCTTGCCCCCGTTGGGCCGCGAAGCGGCCCCAAAACCATTCACAGCCAAACCCTCAGTTAAACACCGCAACCCGCTCTGCGACTGCTGCGCAGTCGAACGGGGGCAAGCCCCCTCGCCAAAAAACCCACCTCTAAATGTTCGAAAATTTTCCTTTCACGGCCCTTCGATCAGTATTTTCAATCGAAGTTAACTGGCTGTGGGCGACTTTATGGGCTACCATTTTCGCAAATGAACATTTATGTTCGAATTCCAATACCGAAAATCATAAAAGCCCGAGGCTAGCCGATGCCCACTTCTACCTTGCCTACGCCCCCTCTCGCTGAGATCTACGATATCGCCGTCATCGGTGGCGGGATCAATGGCGTGGGGATCGCAGCGGATGCCGCCGGTCGCGGTCTTTCGGTGTTTCTATGCGAAAAGGACGACCTGGCCAGCCACACCTCCTCAGCCAGCAGCAAGCTGATCCACGGTGGCCTGCGTTACCTCGAACATTACGAATTCCGCCTGGTGCGCGAAGCCCTGGCCGAACGCGAAGTGCTGCTGGCCAAGGCCCCGCACATCGTCAAGCAGATGCGCTTCGTGCTGCCGCACCGTCCGCACCTGCGTCCGGCCTGGATGATCCGCGCCGGTCTGTTCCTTTATGACCACCTCGGCAAACGGGAAAAACTCGAAGGTTCGAAAAGCCTGAAGTTCGGCCCGGACAGCCCGCTGAAAAGCGAAATCACCAAAGGCTTCGAATACTCCGATTGCTGGGTCGACGATGCTCGTCTGGTGGTGCTGAACGCCATGGCCGCCCGCGAAAAAGGCGCCCACGTTCACACCCAGACTCGCTGCGTCAGCGCCCGTCGCACCAAGGGCATGTGGCACCTGCATCTGGAACGCGCCGATGGCAGTCTGTTCTCGATCCGCGCCAAGGCACTGGTAAACGCCGCCGGCCCTTGGGTCGCCAAGTTCATTCGTGACGACCTGAAGATGGAATCGCCGTACGGCATCCGCCTGATTCAGGGCAGCCACCTGATCGTGCCGAAACTGTACGAAGGCGAACACGCGCACATTCTGCAAAACGAAGACCAGCGCATCGTGTTCACCATTCCGTACCTGAACCACTTCACCCTCATCGGCACCACCGACCGCGAATACACCGGCGATCCGGCTGCAGTGGCGATCACCGAAGGCGAAACCGATTACCTGTTGAAAGTGGTCAACTCTCATTTCAAGAAACGCATCAGCCGCGACGACATCCTGCACAGCTATTCCGGCGTTCGCCCGCTGTGTAACGACGAATCCGATAACCCGTCGGCCGTCACCCGCGACTACACCCTGGCACTGTCGGGTACCGGCGAAGAAGCGCCGCTGTTGTCGGTGTTCGGCGGCAAGCTGACCACCTACCGCAAACTGGCCGAGTCGGCGCTGGCGCAACTGGCCCCGTACTTCAAGGACATCAAGCCGAGCTGGACCGCCAGCGCTACCTTGCCGGGCGGCGAAGACATGACCACCCCGCAAGCCTTGTGCGCCTTGATCCGTGACAAGTTCGACTGGGTGCCGACCGAAATCGCCCGCCGCTGGGCCACCACCTACGGCAGCCGCACCTGGCGCATGCTCGAAGGCGTGCAAAACCTCGGCGATATGGGCGAACACATCGGCGGCGGGCTCTACACCCGTGAAGTCGATTACCTGTGCAGCGAAGAATGGGCGACCACCGCGCACGACATCCTGTGGCGCCGCAGCAAGCTGGGCTTGTTCACCACGCCGGAGGAACAGCAGAAACTGGCGGATTATATGAGCAAGGTCGAGCAGAACCGCAGCAAGATCGAAGCGGCCTGATCCCTGATCCGCTTAAACGAAAGCCCCTGAATCTCACGATTCAGGGGCTTTTTTTGTACGTGTGCTTACTGCGCTAGATGCAGCAACAGGAAATCAATGAACGCCCTCGATTTGTGGGGCAAATGCGGGCTGTTGGGGAACACCACGTTGACTGACTGAGAGGGCAGCGAATAGTCGGGCAACAACCGAATCAGCCGCTCACTGGCGATGTCGTCCTTGACCACCCAGGCGGGCAGCACCGAGACGCCTAGCGATGACAACGTCATGGAGCGGATAGCCGTGGAAGAATTGGATTCAAACTGATTGATCCCATTGATCTCGACAGCCCCCAATTGCGGATGGCGCAACGACCACTGGGTCGGTGCCTGCAGGTTGCTGTTGGCGATCCACGGCACCGAATTCAGGTCCTGAGGATTGCGCACCGGGTGACGAGCAAGAAACGTCTCGGTCGCCACCAGCACAATTTCATAATCCGCCAGTTTACGGCTCTTGAAAGCCGAGTCCGCCAAGTTGCCTAAACGGATAACCAGGTCTAACTTTTCCGCCACCAGATCATTGAGTGACGAGTTGAAGTTATAACAGAGTTTGATTTCCGGATAGCGTTCTATGAATTTCGGTATCAACGGAAGAATATAGGCCTCGCCGTATTCACTGGTGGAACTGAAGCGCAACTTTCCGGACACCCGATCATGCCCTTTTAATACATTATCGAAGGCGTTATCGATGTCCGCGACAATACCTTTGAACTCTTCATAAAAGTCCTGGCCGATTTCGGTGAGGGATATATTTCGAGTATTGCGAATCAACAACGTCGCTGACAGCACGTCCTCCAGGGCCTTGACATGCAGGCTGGCCATGGCCTTGCTGATGCTCAGGTAATTGGCCGCCTTGGTGTAAGAACCAAAATCGACCACGGCCAGGAATGTCTGGACCCGATTAAGATGAGTGTGCATAGTAATAAGGCTCACTGTTAAATCCCGTCAAACATTGTTTCAAGGATAGTCGTATCGACAGTTCAAGTCCACCGCCCCTATGCTTTGTGGCAAAGGGGAAACAACATGACCTATCGCTACAAAGTTGCACTGATATTTCTGATCGGCTTTTTTATAGACTGCATTAACATCTTTATGTCAGCGGTCGCATTACCGAGTATATCGGCGGCGCTGCACGTTAGTACTTCAGATGTTGCCTGGGTGGCTAACGCTTATATTCTGGGGCTGACACTGATCATCCCGGTCAGCACCTGGCTGGCCGGTCGTTTTGGCAGCCGGGAAATCCTCACTGCCTCGATGATCGTGTTCACCGCCTCGGTGTGGATGTGTGGTCTGGCCAACAGCTTCCATGAGCTGGTGATCTGGCGCTTCGTCCAGGGAATAGGCGGCGGCTTGTTGATTCCAGTCGGCCAGGCGCTGACGTTCAACCTGTTCAAGGGCGAGCAGCGGGCGAAAATATCCACATTGGTCATGGCCGTTGCCCTGATAGCGCCCGCGATTTCACCGACCATCGGCGGTGTCATCGTCGACAGCAGTTCCTGGCGCTGGGTGTTCTACAGCAACATCCCGTTTTCGCTGATCGCGGCATTGCTGTCCTGGTTCTGGATCAACGAAGCACGCCCGACGAGCTTGCCCAGGCCCGACATCAAGGGCTTGCTACTGGTCAGTGCGGCGCTCGGCAGCCTGCTGATGGGTATGTCGTTATACGGCGGCGACGCTCCGGCATGGGTAGCCGCGCTCTTCGTCATGGCCGGCGTTGCTTTCGTCGTGCTGTACGGGCTGCACTACCGCACCTGCAAAAACCCGATCATTGAACTGAGCCTGCTCAAAAGCAAAAAACTCAGCACCTCCATCTTTATCTATTACGCGATTCCCGGTGTGTTCACGGGGGTCAACTTGATGAGCATCTTTTTCCTGCAAAACACCCTGCACTTCAGCGCCCGACTGACAGGAATGTTCATGATCCTGTACGCCATCGGCGCGTTCATCGCGATGTTGATCTGTGGTCGGGTCTACAACCGGATGGGCGCGAAGCGGCTGTTTGCCCTTGGCATGTTCTTGCACAGTGCCGGCATTGCCACCCTGTTACTGGTGAACGCCCCCAAGGATTTTCTGGCGATTGTCATCGCCTACAGCTTGATGGGGATCGGCGGCGGCATCGGTGCCAACACAGCACAAACCACGTCGCTGATGGACTTCGAGGGTAATGATACCCACAAGGCCAGTGTCATCTGGAACATCAACCGACAGATGTCGTTCAGCATCGGCGCCGCCCTCTTCCTGATGATTTTCAACCTGCTCCTGAAGCATTTCGATACCACCCAGGCCTACCACGTGACCTTTGCTATCGCCGCGCTGGTGGGCCTGTTTCCACTCTTTCGACTGAGTCAGTTGAACACTCAAAAGGACTGTCATGCACAACAAAATAGTTGAACAGGCGCACCACAGCATTCATCACGTGCACGAGCTGATCCATACCCTGTTCACCGACGCAAACGGCAAGGGGCAGGCCGCGCTTGAACCGCTGATGTCGGCATTCGCCGAGCACTTCACCCTGGTCACCACCTCGGCCGCCATTGTCAGCCGGGCGACGGTCGAACAGATGTTCAAAGGTGCAGTCGGCGCCAAGCCAGGCCTGGAGATCGTCATCAGCGACCTGCAGACGGTCTGGCAGGAAGGCAACAGTGTGGCGATCCGCTACAAGGAAACCCATCGCCTCGGCCAGCACGAAAGCTCACGGGTTTCGGTGGCGATCATTGGCATGCATCACCACAACGCCCAATGGATCTACCTGCATGAAACACCGTTAAGCCAGGAAAGCTGATTGTCATATGAGCGGTACGATCACTGGCTCTTCTATGATCTGGCCGAAAGAACGTTAGCAGCCCCAAACACCATTCGGTTTTCCGAACGCGACCCGTCGGTCGATTCGGTTAACCGGATTCCCCCACCATCAAAACCCTCGCCACAAATATTTAATCCCCTTATAAATCAATAGGTTGATCTATTAGACCTGGCCTGGCACGAGTCATGCTCTACACTCTTGGACGAATGACCGCTGCGCCACCCCTTCAGGAGCCGGCAAGCATTCGAAGCACAAAAAAGGGCCGATGAACTGGCTCCATATAAAAACAATGTCGAGGAAAATTTGATGCGCATCGTTCCCCATCTCCTGGGCGCAGCCATTGCTGCCGCTCTGATCAGCACTCCAGTTTTCGCCGCCGAACTCACCGGCACCCTGAAGAAGATCAAAGAGTCCGGCGTTATCACCCTCGGGCATCGTGACGCTTCCATTCCGTTTTCCTACATCGCGGACGCTTCCGGCAAACCGGTTGGCTACTCCCACGATATCCAGCTGAAAATCGTGGAAGCCATCAAAAAAGACCTGGACATGCCCAACCTCCAGGTCAAATACAACCTGGTGACTTCGCAAACCCGTATCCCGCTGGTGCAGAACGGCACCGTGGACGTCGAGTGCGGTTCCACCACCAACAACGTCGAACGTCAGCAGCAAGTTGACTTCTCGGTCGGCATCTTCGAAATCGGCACCAAGCTGCTGGCCAAGAAAGACTCGCCTTACAAAGACTTCCCGGACCTGAAAGGCAAGAACGTCGTGACCACCGCTGGCACCACGTCCGAGCGCATCCTCAAGTCGATGAACGCCGACAAGCAAATGGGCATGAACGTCATCTCCGCCAAAGACCACGGCGAGTCGTTCAACATGCTGGAAAGCGGCCGTGCCGTGGCTTTCATGATGGATGACGCCTTGCTGGCCGGTGAAATGGCCAAGGCCAAGAAGCCAACCGACTGGTCCGTGACCGGTACTGCACAGTCCTACGAAATCTACGGTTGCATGGTCCGCAAGGGCGACGCACCGTTCAAGAAAGCCGTGGATGACGCAATCATCGCGACCTACAAGTCCGGCGAGATCAACAAGATCTACGAAAAATGGTTCATGCAGCCAATCCCGCCAAAAAACCTGAACCTGATGTTCCCGATGAGCGACGAGCTCAAGGCCCTGATCGCCAATCCGACCGACAAAGCGGCTGACGAAAAGAAATCCTGATTTCTGACTAACCTTATCTCCTGAGAGGGCCTCTGCCCTTTCGGGGGATAGTCACTCCCTGCTGGCATTTTTGGAAACACTCGAACCGGTGGCTGTCGAGCCGCTCGTGTGTGCCCGGTTTTCAATCGGGCGGGAACGGAGCTTCCCCAAGCGGGCACTTGTACATCGATCGATCTGAGGGGAGACCCTAATGAATTACAACTGGGACTGGGGCGTGTTCTTCAAGTCCACCGGCGTGGGCAGCGAGACGTATCTCGACTGGTACGTCGCCGGTTTGGGCTGGACCATTGCCATCGCCGTCGTGGCCTGGATCATCGCCCTGCTGCTGGGCTCGATTCTGGGCGTCATGCGCACCGTGCCTAACCGCATCGTATCGGGCATCGCGACCTGCTACGTCGAACTCTTCCGTAACGTGCCGCTGTTGGTTCAGCTGTTCATCTGGTACTTCCTGGTACCCGATCTGCTGCCTCAGAACCTGCAAGACTGGTACAAGCAGGACCTGAACCCGACCACCTCGGCTTACCTCAGCGTCGTCGTCTGCCTGGGCTTGTTCACCGCCGCTCGTGTTTGCGAACAAGTGCGCACCGGTATCCAGGCGCTGCCGCGCGGCCAGGAATCCGCCGCTCGCGCCATGGGTTTCAAACTGCCGCAAATCTACTGGAACGTGCTGCTGCCCCAGGCTTACCGGATCATCATTCCGCCGCTCACCTCCGAATTCCTGAACGTGTTCAAGAACTCTTCCGTGGCGTCGCTGATCGGCCTGATGGAATTGCTCGCGCAGACTAAACAGACCGCCGAGTTCTCCGCCAACCTGTTCGAAGCCTTCACCCTGGCAACGCTGATCTACTTCACCCTGAACATGGGCCTGATGCTGCTGATGCGCATGGTCGAGAAGAAAGTCGCCGTACCGGGCCTGATCTCCGTAGGGGGTAAATGATGGAATTCGATTTCTCGGGCATCATCCCGTCCCTGCCGGGTTTGTGGAACGGCATGGTCATGACCCTGCAACTGATGGCGCTGGGCGTCGTCGGCGGGATCATCCTCGGCACGATCCTGGCGCTGATGCGCCTGTCGCACAGCAAGCTGCTGTCGAACATTGCCGGCGCCTACGTTAACTATTTCCGTTCGATTCCACTGCTGCTGGTGATCACCTGGTTCTACCTGGCGGTGCCGTTCGTACTGCGCTGGATCACCGGCGAAGACACCCCGATCGGCGCCTTCGCCTCCTGCATCGTGGCATTCATGATGTTCGAAGCGGCGTACTTCTGTGAAATCGTCCGGGCCGGTGTCCAGTCGATTTCCAAGGGTCAGATGGGTGCAGCCCAAGCCCTGGGCATGACGTATGGCCAGATGATGCGGCTGATCATCCTGCCGCAAGCGTTCCGCAAGATGACCCCGCTGTTGCTGCAACAGAGCATCATCCTGTTCCAGGACACCTCCCTGGTCTACGCGGTTGGCCTGGTGGACTTCCTCAATGCCTCGCGTGCCAGTGGCGACATCATCGGTCGCTCCAACGAGTTCCTGATCTTTGCAGGTCTCACGTACTTCACAATCAGCTTTGCCGCCTCGCTGCTGGTCAAGCGTCTGCAAAAAAGGTTTGCCGTATGATCTCTATCAAGAATGTCAACAAGTGGTATGGCGACTTCCAGGTACTGACTGACTGCAGCACCGAGGTCAAAAAAGGCGAAGTGATTGTGGTGTGCGGGCCGTCCGGTTCCGGCAAATCCACCCTGATCAAATGCGTCAATGCCCTGGAACCGTTCCAGAAAGGCGACGTGGTGGTCGATGGCACATCCATCGCCGACCCGAAGACCGACCTGCCGAAACTGCGTTCGCGCGTTGGCATGGTGTTCCAGCATTTCGAACTGTTCCCGCACCTGACCATCACCGAAAACCTGACCATCGCGCAGATCAAGGTGTTGGGCCGCAGCAAGGAAGAAGCCACCAAGAAAGGCCTGCAACTGCTTGAGCGCGTCGGGTTGTCTGCCCACGCGCACAAACACCCGGGCCAGCTTTCCGGTGGCCAGCAACAGCGTGTGGCGATTGCCCGTGCGCTGGCGATGGACCCGATCGTCATGCTGTTCGACGAACCGACGTCGGCGCTGGACCCGGAAATGGTCAACGAAGTACTCGATGTAATGGTGCAACTGGCCCACGAAGGCATGACCATGATGTGCGTGACCCACGAAATGGGCTTCGCCCGTAAAGTGGCGGACCGGGTGATCTTCATGGACCAGGGCAAAATCATCGAAGACTGCAAGAAAGAGGAGTTCTTCGGCGACATCAATGCCCGCGCCGAGCGTACGCAGCATTTCCTCGCCAAGATTCTGCAGCACTAAGCACCACACCGAACTCTGTGGCGAGGGAGCTTGCTCCCGCTGGGTTGCGTAGCGACCCACAACATCGACCAGCACGTTGTGTCTGACATACCGTGTTGGCTGGGTTTGCGACTGCTTCGCAGCCGATCGGGAGCAAGCTCCCTCGCCACAGGTTCTGCGCTCGACCAAACCAGGACGCAAGCCCATAGCCACACTGGTTGACCCAAGGCATCTGTGATGAAATGCGACCCAAATCTCTATCGCGCCGCGCCGCCATCACTTGCCGTGAAACCCCGTCTGATTCGCCACTTGTTCCTGCCGCCGCTGGTCATCGCCCTGATGATCGGGTTGGGTTACCTCGGCTTCTGGGTCAGTGAGCACTACGGGATTCGCAGCCTCAGCGAGAACGGCCAGCGTCAGCTGGAACTGCACGCCCGCGCCGTCGAGAGCGAGATCAGCAAGTACACCTACCTGCCCAGCCTGCTGGAACTCGAGTCCAGTGTTTCGAAGCTGTTGGCCGACCCGTCGCCGGAACATCGACAGACGGTCAATGAATACCTCGAAGGCCTGAACCGGCGCAGCCGCAGTCGGGCTATCTATGTGATGGACACCACCGGTCGTGTCATGGCCACCAGCAACTGGCGCGATGTCGACAGTTACCTGGGCGAAGACCTGTCCTTTCGCGCCTATTTCCAGAATGCCGTGCGCGGTCAGCCGGGGCGCTTCTATGGCATTGGCAGCACCAGTGGCGAACCCGGCTATTACCTGGCTCATGGCCTGGAAGAGCACGGCAAGATCATCGGCGTCGCCGTGGTCAAGGTCCGCCTCGAAGCCATGGAGGAACGCTGGCAGCGTGCGCGACTGGAAGCCTTCGTCAGCGACGAGAACGGCATCATCATTCTCTCCAGCGATCCGGCGCGGCGGCTTAAATCGGTTGTGCCATTGAGCGAGGAAACCAAGGAAAAACTGGCCCGTAGCCTGCAGTACTACTGGTTTCCGCTGAACGAGCTGCAACCACTGGCCCGTGAACAACTGGCCGAAGGCGAGGAAAAACTGACCTTCCCCGCCAACAGCGAAGTGAAATCAGACGAAGAGGACATCAGCTACCTTTCGCAAACCCGTCCGCTGAGCGACACGCCATGGAACTTTACCCTGCTGACACCGCTGCAGGATTTGCGCCGCGAAGCGATCAATCAGGGGATTCTGGTGGCGGTGGCGTTTGCCCTCGTGGCGTTCCTGCTGATCGCCTGGAACGAGCGGCGCAAGGTCATTGCCACGCGTCTCGCCGCCCGGGAAGCCTTGCAGGAAGCCAACAATCAACTGGAGCGTCGGATTACCGAACGCACCACCGACCTGCGCGCCAGCAACGAACGGCTCAAGGGCCAGATCCGTGAACGCCGGCAAGCGGAAGAGACGTTGCGCCGCGCCCAGGATGAACTGGTCCAGGCCGGCAAACTGGCGGCCATCGGCCAGATGTCCACCAGCATCGCCCACGAATTGAACCAGCCGCTGGCCGCCTTGCGGACCTTGTCCGGCAATACCGTGCGCTTTCTGGAGCGCGGTCAGCTGGATGTGGCCAGCACCAACCTCAAGACCATCAATGAACTGATCGACCGCATGGGCCGGATCACCGCCAGCCTGCGTTCGTTCGCTCGCCGCGGCGACGACAAAGGTCAGGCCAGTCTCGGCAAAGCGGTGGATGCAGCCTTGCAGTTGCTCGGCGCTCGCGTGGAAAACGCGCATCTGCAACTGCACCGAGACTTCGCCGATCTGCAGGTGCAGATCGACCAGACCCGCCTGGAGCAGATTCTGGTCAACCTGATCGGCAATGCCATTGACGCCATGCAGGCACAACCGCTGCCCGAACTGTGGCTCGAAGGCGAAGAGTTCGATGGCAAATATCGCCTTCGTGTACGCGACAACGGCCACGGCATCGACGCCGAAGCGCGCAAGCATTTGTTCGAACCGTTCTTCACCACCAAACCCGGCGAACAGGGCCTGGGCCTGGGCCTGACCCTTTCCGCCAGCCTGGCCGCCGCCACCGGCGGGCACTTGGGTGTCGAGCACCCGGCCAGCGGTGGTACCACTTTCGTCCTCAGTTTACCGTTGGTAAGCCCCACTCACGCCGAGCCAATATGAACAACGACCTTAGTGTGCTGATCGTCGAAGACGACCCCCATGTGCTGCTCGGCTGCCAACAGGCGCTGACCCTGGAAGACATTCCCTGCGTGGGCGTCGGCAGCGCCGAAGAAGCGCTGGAGCGGGTCGGCGACAACTTCGCCGGTATTGTCATCAGCGACATCCGCCTGCCGGGCATCGACGGTCTGGAGTTGCTGACCCGCCTCAAGGCCCGCGACCGCAGCCTGCCGGTGGTACTGATTACCGGTCATGGCGACATTTCCATGGCTGTCGGTGCGATGCAGAAAGGCGCCTATGACTTCATGGAGAAACCTTTCTCCCCCGAACGTCTGGTCGACGTGGCGCGCCGTGCGCTGGAGCAACGCAGCCTGGCGCGGGAAGTCTCTTCGTTGCGTCGGCAACTGGCGGAACGAGATTCCCTGGAAGGCCGGATCATCGGCCGCTCCCCCGCCATGCAGAACCTGCGGGAACTGATCGCCAACGTCGCCGATACGTCAGCCAACGTGCTGATCGAAGGCGAGACCGGCACAGGCAAAGAATTGGTTGCGCGTTGCCTGCACGACTTCAGTCGGCGGCACACCAAGCAGTTCGTCGCGCTGAACTGCGGTGGCCTGCCGGAAAACCTGTTCGAAAGCGAAATCTTCGGCCATGAGGCCAACGCCTTCACCGGCGCCGGCAAGCGGCGGATCGGCAAGATCGAACACGCCGACGGCGGCACGCTGTTCCTCGACGAAGTGGAAAGCATGCCGCTACCACTGCAAATCAAACTGCTGCGGGTGTTGCAGGAACGCACCCTGGAACGCCTCGGCTCGAACCAGAGCGTGGCGGTGGATTGCCGGGTGATCGCGGCGACCAAGTCCGATCTGGACGAGTCGAGTAAGGCTGGCGAGTTTCGCAGCGACCTGTATTACCGCTTGAACGTGGTGACCCTCGAATTGCCACCGCTGCGCGAACGCCGCGAAGACATCCTGCAATTGTTCGAACACTTTCTGCAGCAGTCGTCCCTGCGCTTCGACCGTGCCGTGCCGGACCTGGACAACCAGACCCTGTCGAACCTGATGAGCCACGACTGGCCGGGCAACGTGCGCGAACTGCGCAACGTCGCCGAGCGCTTTGCCCTCGGCCTGCCGGCCTTCAAGAAATCCGGCACCAGCGGCAGCAATCAGGGCCTGGCCTTCGCCGAAGCGGTAGAAGCGTTTGAACGCAACCTGCTGAGCGACGCTTTGCAGCGCAGTGGCGGCAACCTGACCCAGGCCAGCCTGGAACTGGGGATGGCCAAGACCACGCTGTTCGATAAAGTGAAGAAGTACGGACTGAGCCACTGATGGACCTGATCCTCAAGGCAACCCTGGGCGCGGCCGTGGTGGTGATCCTCGCGGCACTGGCCAAGACCAAAAACTATTACATCGCCGGATTGGTGCCGCTGTTTCCGACCTTTGCGCTGATTGCGCATTACATCGTCGGCAAGGGTCGTTCGCTGGAGGATTTGAAGACCACCATCGTGTTTGGGATGTGGTCGATCATTCCTTACTTCATCTACCTGGCGACGTTGTACGTGATGGTCGACCGGATGCGGCTGGAGGCCTCGCTCGCGGTGGCGGCGGTGGCTTGGTTGATGGCGGCTACGGTGTTGGTCACTGTCTGGGTTCGCCTCCAAGCCTGACGTTCTTTCCCCCCTGTGGGAGATTCTATGGTTGAGGGAAAGCCCTCAACTGGCTTTTGGTTGATATTCGCTTTGCCCTTTCAGCA